>CAZSNW010000005.1:0-26384 GCA_964608245.1 uncultured Micromonosporaceae bacterium | reverse complement strand
AACTTCGCCGCAGTTGTCGAAAGAGGGCAGTTGTCGAAAGAAGGAGGTCGGTTACCGGACGTCCACGACGACGAGGCGCTCGGTCGGGCGGGAGTAGGCGACGTACAGGCAACCGGGGCCGTACCGCTCCCGCAGGCGGGACGGCTCGACCACCACCACGCCGTCGTACTCCATGCCCTTGGCGGCGAGCGCGGTCACCACCTGCACCCGCGCGTCCTCGCCGGCCAGCAGGTCCGACACCTCCTCGTGGCGGTCGTCCGGGACGATCACCCCCACGGTCCCTTCGACCGCCCGCAGCAGGTCGCGCACGGCGTCGCGCACCGCCGCGGACAGCTCCTCCCCGGGCACGCGCAGCTCGACAGGTTCGGCGCCCGTCTTGCGCACCGGGGTGGGGAGCAGCGCGTCGGGCAGGATCCCGCGCACCTGGGCCGCCGCCAGCTCGAAGATCTCCGCCGGGTTGCGGTAGTTGGTCGACAGCCGGTACGTCCGCACCTCACGCCGCCCCAGCGCCTCCCGCCGGGCACGCTCCACCTCTGCCGGGTCGTGGGCGAGCCAGCTCTGCGCCGGGTCGCCGACCACCGTCCAGGAGGCGTGCGCGCCGCGTCGGCCCAGCATCCGCCACTGCATGGGTGAGAGGTCCTGCGCCTCGTCAACCACCACGTGGGCGTACCCGCGGTAGCGCGCGTCCGGCTCCTCACCCGCACGCAGCGCGCGCTGGCGGTCGGCGAAGGTCGTCACCTCGTGGACCCCGGGGGCGACCTCGTACGGGTTGCGCGGCTGCGGCTTCGGGCGCCGGATCTCGCCGAGCAGCTCGTCGAGCTCGTCGAGCAGGGCGATGTCGGCCACGGTGAAGCCCTGGCCCAGGGACGTGGCGACACCGGCGGCCAGAGCCTCGACCTCCGCGTCGGACAGCACGCCGGCGCCCCACCCGGCCAGCCGCTCGGGGTCGGCGAGCCACCGGAACACGTGCATCGGGGTGAGCAGCGGCATCCACCGCTTGAGGAAGGAGCGGAAGTCCTCCCGCTCGATCATCGTGTCCTCGAACGCCTCGCGCGTCCCCGCGTACCCGTGGCTGCGGGCGTCCTCGAAGAGGGCCTCGAGCACCCCGTCGAAGGCGACGCCGCGCACGTGGTTGCGGGGCTTGTCCTGCTCCAGGGCCCGCCGCTGGATCCGCTCGAGCACGTCCTCCTCGACCCGCAGCATGGTCCGGCCCCACGGCAGCGACAGCGTCCGGGGAGCCTGCGGCGCGCGGGCGCGCGCGGCGCGGCGGAGCACCTCCGCCATGCGCAGCGAGCCCTTGAGCACGGCGAGGTCGGGCGGATCGCTGCGGGTGGCGACCACGCCGTCGACCATCTCGCCCAGCGAGCGCAGGACCGCCGCCTCCTCCCCCAGCGACGGCAGCACCGCGGAGATGTACCGGACGAAGACCGACGACGGCCCGACCACCAGGACGCCGCGGCGGGTGAACCTCTCACGGTCGGAGTAGAGCAGGTACGCGACCCGGTGGAGGGCGACGGCGGTCTTGCCGGTGCCGGGGCCGCCCTCGACCACGGTCACCCCGGTCGCCGGCGCGCGGACGATCTCGTCCTGCTCCCGTTGGATCGTGGCGACGATGTCGCGCATCTCGTGCCCGGTCGGGCGGCGCAGCTGGGCGAGCATCGCCCCGTCGCCCACCACCGGCATCGACCCGGGCGCGGCCTCCGGGTCGAGCAGCTCGTCGTCGAGGCGCACCACGACGCCGTCGCTGGTGACGATGTGGCGCCGGCGTACCACGTCACCGGGTTCGACCGGGGTCGCCCGGTAGAACGCCGCGGCCGCGGGCGCCCGCCAGTCGACCACCATCGGGGTGGCGTCGACGTCCCGGATGCCGATCCGGCCGATGTACCGGGTGGTGGAGTCGCGCAGGTCCAGCCGGCCGAAGACCAGTCCGTCGTACCCGGCGTCGAGCAGCCGGCGCCGGAGGGCGGCGTGGTAGACGAAGGCGTCCCGCTCCACCAGCGCGCCCTCGTGGCCGATCTCCAGGAGCCGGTAGCCGTCCCGCTCCATACGGTCGGCGTCGGCGCGAAGCTCCTCCCACCGCTTGTAGACGCGGTCGACGAACTCCTGCTCGGCCTGGATCTCCCGCTGGAGGCTCGACGCGGGCGCGGAGAGTCCCGCCCCGCCTGAGGTCTGCTTCCGGTCGGCACCCATCGTCGTCACAGAACGTCCATCCGCGCGCATCCGATTCCCGGGACGCCGTACGCCGCGACGTGCGCCCGAACTCCGCCGGCCGGAACACCCGGCCGGTCGTGACAAGTCTGGCCCCTCCACCGGGCGGCGCCACAGGGGCATCCGTGACAGGCGCCACAGGGGCATCCGTGACAGGCGCGCTGCGTGGCTGATCACGACGAGGTGCGCCGGTAGACCGCCCTGTGCCCGTCACGCGGGCCCGTGAGGTTCTCAACGCCGCCGCGCCGCACGACGTCCACGTCGCGCCCTGAGCCAGACGCCGCCCAGCCGGGGCTCCCGCCGACACTGCGGCGGTATCAGGAATCTCGGTGCGTTGAGCGGGATCGCCAGAGGAAAAGCCACCGTGGTGAGCAGCAGACCGGAGACGACCGTCACCAGTGAATAGAGCACGAGCGGATGCCCGATACTGAGAACCTCAACGCCGATGATGTGACCTGTACCGCTGCTCCCCGCCCCCGCACCAGCCCGTGAGTCGGCGGAACCGCCGTCGACGCGGCACCGTCAGACCGCTCGTGAGGAGGACGTGGGGTGACCGGGCGCGGTGGACCGCCGCGCTGGTGACGGTGGTGACGACGACGGTGCTTGCGACCGGCTGTGCCCGGGGCCGCGAGGAGCCACCCGGCGGCGCGGCGCTGGTCAGCGACCCCCTGACGGGGCGGACCTTCCTGTCCCAGTCGGTCGAGGTGGACGGCGAGCCGTACCCGCTGGTCGACGGCACCCGGATCATGATCCGCTTCAGCGAGGACGGCCAGCTCACCGCGAACGCCGGCTGCAACACCCTGGGCGCGACCGTGGCCACCGACGGCGGGCGCCTGACCGTCTCCGGGGTCGGCGGCACGGAGATGGGCTGCGACCCGGCCCTCCACACCCAGGACACGTGGCTTGCGACCTTCCTGTCCGAGGGGCCGCAGTGGTCGTACGCCGACGGCCGGCTCACCCTCACCCGGGACACCACCACGATCGTGCTGCTCGAACGCGGCCTGGCGGACCCGGACCGGGCGCTGGCCGGCACCCGCTGGCTGGTCGACACGCTGGTCGAGGGCGAGACCGCCTCGTCCCTGCCGGTCGGGGCCGATGACAGCGCGTGGCTGCTGATCGAGGGCGACACCTTCACCGCGTACACCGCGTGCCGCGAGGTCTCCGGCACGGTCGAGGTCGGCGCCGACACCCTCACCTTCGGCGACGTGGCGCAGACCGACCCGGCCTGCCCGCCCGACCTCGCGGAGCTCGACGAGCTGATGCTGCGGGTGCTGTCCGGCGAGAGCGTCGGGTACGCGGTCGAGGGTGCCCGGCTGCGGCTCGACCACCCGGACGGGATCGGCCTCGGCCTGCACGCGGACGAGTAGACCGACACGGCAGCCACCCGGCTGAGGCGCGGCCGCCCGGATCACCGGCCGGCCGGCAGGGTCACCGGTGGGCAGCCGCCCGGATCGCGGAGGGACGGCCGCCGGTTCACCGGGAGCGCGGCCGGTGGATCACCGGAGGACGGCGGCCCGGTCAGCGGGCCGGGGTCACCGCGGTCCCGGCCGGTCGGGGGCGGGGCGGCCGGGCGCCGTCGCGGCGGAACCCGAGCGCCTCGGCGAGCGCCGCCACGCCCGCGTCGATCCGCCGCGTGGAGATGGCGCCGAACCCCATCACGAGCCGGGTGGTCTCCAGCTCCGGCGGCGGGCCGGTGCGGGCGTCGAAGAACTCGCTGTACAGCGAGATCCGCACCCCGCGTTCGGCGAGCCGGGCGCGCAGCTCGTCCTCGTCGAGGTCGACCCGGACGTCGACGAGGGCGTGCAGACCGGCGGGGATGCCGTCGACCCGGGCGTCCGGCAGGTGACGGGAGAGGGCCTCCAGCAGGGTCGACCGCCGGTGGCGGTACTCGCGACGCATCGCCCGAAGGTGCCGCTCGAAGGACGTCGACTCGATGAACCGCCACAGGGTCAGTTGCTCCATGGTGGAGACACCGAGGTCGATGCCCTTGCGGGCCTCCACCACCGCGTCGTGCCACCGCTTGGGCACCACGATCCAGCCCATCCGCAGGCACGGCGCGAGGACCTTGCTCAGCGAACCGGTGTAGATGACGTGGTCCGGGGCGAGCCCCTGCAGGGTGCCGACCGGCCGCCGGTCGTACCGGAACTCCGCGTCGTAGTCGTCCTCGATGATCACTCCGTCCACGTCCCGCGCCCACTCGATGAGCTCCGACCGCCGCTCCGGGGACATCAGCGCCCCGGAGGGGAACTGGTGGGCCGGGGTGACGTGCACCGCGCGTACGCCGGCGGGGATCGCATCGACCCGGATGCCGTGGCGGTCGACCGGCACCGGCACCACGGTGAGCCCCGCGTTGGCGAGCGGGTTGCGGAACGGCACCCAGCCGGGGTTCTCCACCGCGATGCTGGTGAGTCCCTTGAGGGTGAGCGCACGGCCGATGACCCCCATGGCGTGGTTGGTGCCGGCGGAGATCATGACCTGGGCGGGTGCGGTGGTGACCGCCCGGGCCCGGCCGAGGTAGGAGGCGAGGGCGGTCCGCAGTTCGGGCGCGCCGGCCGGGTCCTGGTAGTCGAGCATCGGCACGGTGAGGGCGGCGATCGCCTGGCGGGCGGCGCGCAGCCAGTCGTCCCGCGGGAACCTCGACAGATCCGGAATACCCGGATAGAAGTCGTACCGCACCGGGGCGCGCCGTTCGAGCATCTCCGGCGCCGCCTCCGGCTGCCGCGGGTGGGGGGCAACGAAGGTTCCCGATCCACTCCGTGAGACGAGGAACCCTTCCGCGACCAGCTGCTCGTACGCTTGCACCACTACCCACCGTGAGCAGCGCAGCTCACGGGCCAGTTCCCGGGTGGACGGCAGGCGCGTACCCACATGCAACCGGCCGTCCCGAATGCCGGCTTTGATGTGTTCCTCCACCTGTCGGGTGAGAGGCCCTCCCTGGCTCGACAAGGGCGGCAGGAACAGGTCGTGGAGCGGAGTGGACTGGTCTTCGACCACGGAAGTGGACTGTATCAACGGACCAGTTTGGGGTCCACTACTCCACAACCGACCGCGAGGGAGGAGGTTGCGTGGTGGCTTCGCGCACGCACAGCGGTGACCGGCCACCGGTCGCCATCGTCGGGCGCGGCCCGGTCGGTATGACCCTGGCCCTGCGGCTCGCCGGCTTCGGCATCCCCACCGTGCTCATCGACACGCTCGGGGAGGAGATCTCGCCGGGTTCCAAGGCCGTGGTGATGCACCAGCACGCCGTGGAGGTGCTCAGCACCGTCGGCGTGGGCGAGCAGATGCTGCGCGAGGGGATCGCCTGGACCGTCGGCCGCACCTTCCTCGGCACCCGCCCGCTGTTCGAGGCCCGGATGGACGTCGCGCCCGGCCAGCTGCCGAGGGTGCTCAACGTCCCGCAGGCGCGGACCGAGGAGCTGCTGCTGGAACAGGTGCTCGCCTGTCCGCTGATCACGACGAAGTTCCGCCGGACGCTCGTCGGCCTGGAGCAGGACGGAGCCTCGTGTCGGCTCACCCTGGCCGCCCCGGACGGCGCCACCGAGACCGTCACCGCCGACTGGGTGGCCGGCTGCGACGGCTCCCGCTCGGCCACCCGCAAGCTGCTCGGCATCCCGTTCCGCGGCAACGCCCACGAGGACGTCTACCTCATCAACGACATCGTGGCGAAGCTGCCGTTCCCCAACGAGCGCCGCTTCTACTTCAAGCCGCCGTTCAACCCGCGCGGCACCGTGCTCATCCACCCGCAGGGCCCCGACCAGTGGCACATCGACTTCCAGGTCGGGCAGGTCGCCACCGACCGCGACGAGCCGGTGGAGGACGAGGCCACCCGCGACCGCCGGATCGCCAGCGTCATCGGCACCACCGAGTTCGAGGTGGTCTGGTCGACCAGCTACCGGTTCAAGCACCTGGTCGCCGACCGGTTCCGGGTGGGCCGGGTCTTCCTCGTCGGCGACGCCGCCCACCTGGTGAGCCCCTACGGCGCCCGCGGTCTGAACTCGGGCCTGGCCGACGCGGACAACCTCGCCTGGCGGCTGGCCGCCGTGATCAACGACGGGGCCGACCCGTCGCTGCTCGACGGGTACGAGGCCGAGCGCCGCCCGGTGGCGGTGGAGAACCTGCGGATCACCGGCACCACCGCCAAGTTCATGAGCCCGCTCACCCGCCGCCAGCGGTGGCGGCGCGACCTCGTCCTCGCGCTCGCCGCCCGGTTCGACGGCGCCAAGCGGCTGGTCAACAACGGCCGGTTCTACGAGCCGCCGCGCTACGGCGCACCGTCGGACAGCCCGGAGGCGTGCGCGGTCGGCACGCTCGTGCCGGACGCCCCGGTCCACACCGCCACCGGCGAGGCCAGGCTGGCCCGACTGCTCGCCGAGGCCACCACCGTGCTCCTGGTGCCGGCCGCCGGCGACGACCCGGCGCCGGCGCTGGCGCAGGCCACGGCGCTGGCCGACGCCGGGCACCGCTGCCTGGTGCTGGCCCGGCCGGGCGCGCCCGCCGTCGACGACCCGGCGCCCGCCCTGCTGCGGCTCGCCGACCGCGCCGACTGGTGGCCGCACGCGCCGGTCGACGGCGCGCTCGCGCTGCTGGTCCGCCCTGACCGCTACGTCCACGCCCGCCGCCCGGTGGCCGGCGGGTGGTCCGACCTCGAGCCCTGGGTCCGCGCCGAGAAGGCGCGACTTGTCCCGGGCGCGACACCGCACCACGTAGGAGGGGCCACGCGATGACCGACACACCTCCACCGCCGGACAGGGAAGCCGTCCTGCCCGAGGGGTTCTCCGCCGAGATCGCCGAACGGTTCTGTTACTCGTACGGCGTACGGTGCGGGAACGTCCTGTGGATCTCCGGCCAGGTGGCGCTGCGGGACGGCCAGGTGGTCGGGGAAGGCGACGTCCGACTGCAGGCCCGCACCGCGTTCGAGAACCTGGAGCGGATCGTCACCGCGGCCGGCGGCACGCTCGACGACGTCGTGGAGACCACGACGTACATGACCGACCGCGCGTACTCGCCGGCCATCAACGAGGTACGCGCCGAGTTCTTCCGCGGCCCGGTCAAGCCCACCAGCACCCTGCTGGTGGTCGCCGGGCTGGCGCGGCCGGAGTTCCTCGTCGAGGTGAGCGCGGTGGCGGTGCTCCGCGACCGCGCCGGGGCGGAGGCGCCGTGAGCGCCGGGGAGGCGGGCACCCCGCCGATGGTGGAGCTGCGCGGGGTGTCCAAGCGCTACCGCACCGGCACCCTGGCGGTCACCGACTTCACCCTGACCATCGGCAAGCGCGAGTTCGTCACGCTCGTCGGACCGTCCGGTTGCGGCAAGTCCACCGTGCTGCGGATGATCGCCGGGCTCGGCGCGCCGACCACCGGCACGGTGCTGGTCGACGGGCTGCCACCGGTGGAGGCCCGCAAGCGCCCGCACACCCTGTCCTACGTCTTCCAGGACCCGACGCTCATGCCCTGGCGGCGGGTGCTCGGCAACGTCATGCTGCCGTTCGAGTTCACCAAGCTCGACAAGGCCGAGAGGCTTCGGCGGGCGCGGGCGGCGCTGGCCATGGTGGGTCTGGCCGCGCACGAACGCGCCTTCCCGCGCAGCCTGTCCGGCGGCATGAAGATGCGGGTCTCCATCGCCCGGGCGATGGCGCCGCAGCCGCGGCTGCTGCTCATGGACGAGCCGTTCGGCGCGCTGGACGAGATCACCCGCCAGCGGCTGAACAACGACCTGCAGCGCATCTACGCCGAGTCGGACATCAGCGTCTGCTTCGTCACCCACAACCTCTTCGAGGCGGTCTACCTGTCCACCCGCGTCGTGGTGATGGGCACCAACCCGGGCCGGATCGTCGACGTCGTCGAGGTCGACGAGCCGTACCCGCGCGGCGAGGAGTTCCGGACCTCGATGACGTTCGTCCAGCTCTGCAACCGGATCGCGAAGGGGATCGCGTCATGAACGGCGTCACGGCCGCGACGGACTCCTGGCGGGCGAAGGCGGCCCAGGCGCTGTGGCCGGCCGGCGCCGCCGTCGTGATGATCGGGCTCTGGTACGGGTCGGTGCACCTCTTCGAGATCCCCCGGTACCTGCTCCCCATGCCGCACGAGATCGTGAAGGCGGGGATCGACAACTGGGACTACCTGTGGCACGGGATCCGGCTCACCTTCACCTCGGCGCTGGTCGGGTTCGTGCTGGCGTGCGTGGTCGGGGTCGCCGCCGCCACCGTGCTGTCGCAGTCGAAGCTCCTGGAGCGGAGCCTCTACCCGTACGCGATCGTGCTGCAGACGATCCCCATCGTGGCGATCGCGCCGATGATCGTGGTCTGGCTCGGCGCCGGTCGGCAGGCGATCGTGGCGATCGCGTTCATCATCGCCTTCTTCCCGATCATCTCCAACACCACGTTGGGTCTGACCTCCACCGACCACAACCTGCTCAACCTGCTGGAGCTCTACAGCGCCTCCCGCTGGCAGATGCTCGTCAAACTGCGCATCCCGTTCGCCATCCCGTTCATCGTCGGCGGGATGCGCATCTCCGCCGGTCTGTCGGTGATCGGCGCCATCGTCGGCGAGTTCGTCGCCGGGATGGGCGGCCGAGCCGGCGGTCTCGGCTACCAGATCGCCGAGGCCGCGACGATGGTGAGGACGACCTACCTGTTCGCCGCCGCGTTCGCCGCCTGCGGCATGGGCCTGCTGGTCTTCTTCGCCATCAACGGACTCAGCCACCTGATGTTGCGCAACTGGCACGAGTCCAGCGTGACGCGCGAGAACTGACCCCCGGTCACCGCCCGTCACCGGTCAACCGCCCGGGCGGAGTGTCAACAGATGGAGGAACCATGAGAAGAAGGACCATCCGGGCGCTCGCCGCGGTCGCGGCGGTGTCCCTGTTCGCCACCGCGTGTGGCGGCTCCGACGAGCCCAAGAGCGACGGCGGGCTGGACAAGATCGCGGTCGTGCTCAGCTGGAGCCCGCAGCCGGCCCAGGGCGGACTGTTCGCCGCCAAGGTCAAGGGCTTCTTCGAGGAGTACGGGCTGGAGGTCGAACTCGTCCCGTCCGGGCCTCGGGTGCCGCGCAAGCCGCTGCTCGCCTCCGGTGACGTGCAGTTCGGGATGCTGTCGGCTGACGAGATCCTCATCTCCCGCGAGGAGGGGCTCAACCTGGTCGCGCTGTACAGCACCATGCAGCAGAACCCGCTCGGGTTCGTCTACCACCAGGAGAACCCGCTGCGGGACTTCAGCGACATGAACGGCCGCACCGTGTTCGTCGCGCCCGGCCAGGCGTGGTGGCAGTACGTCGTCGACACGTACAACCTGTCCGTCGACGAGCAGGTGTACCAGGGTCTCGGGCCGTTCCTGTCCGACAAGACCTCGGTCACCCAGGGCTTCGTCACCTCCGAGCCGTTCTACGCAGAGGCGGAGGGGGCGAAGGTGGGTTTCCTGCCGATCGAGCAGTCCGGTTGGGCGACCTACATGAACATGATCGCCACCACCGACGAGTTCATCGCCGAGCACCCGGACATCGTCGAGCGGTTCGTGAAGGCGTCGCTCAAGGGGTGGGAGTACTACATCGAGAACCCCGACGAGATCAACGCCGAGATCCTCAAGCTCAACGACCTCGCCACGCCGGAGGCCCAGGCGTACGACACCGAGCGGCTCATCCCGATGCTCAAGGCGGGTGACACCGCCACCCACGGGTTCGGCTACATCAACCCGACCCGGTGGCAGCAGCTGGGCGAGCAGCTGAAGGCCAACGGTCTGCTGCCGGCCAACGCCGACGTCGACGCCGGGTACAACCCCACCTTCTGGGAAAAGGCCCGTGCCTCCTGACGCACCGGAGCGGACCCTGGACGTCGGGCTGGCGGTGACCCACGCCACCGTGGTCACCGCCGGCCCGGCGGGGGTCCTCCACGACACCCTGCTGCTGGTCGACGACGGACGTTTCGTCCACGTCGGACCGATGGCCGACGCGCCGGCCTACCGGGCCCGGCACACGCTGGACGCCCGCGGCGCGCTGGTCGTCGCAGGGTTGGTCAACACCCACAGCCACCTCTACCAGAGCCTGCTGTGCGGCCTGCCCGCCCCGCGCCGGCTCGACGGCTGGCTGGCACAGGTGGTCTTCCCGGCGCTTCGGCGGCTCACGCCGGAGGTCTACGAGACCGCCGCCACGCTGGCTGCCCTGGAGGCGCTGCACAGCGGGGTCACCACCGTGGTCGACTACACCGTCGACCACGCCGATCCCGCGATCTACACCGCCGCGCTCGCCGGCGCCCGCCGCGCCGGGGTGCGCCTGCACCTTGCCCGAGGGCTCGCAGGGCGCGGCCGGCCGGGGACGCCCGCCACCCCCACCGCCGAGGCGCTCGCGCACACCCGGGCGTTGGCCGACGAGGCGGACGAGCCGGTGTGGCTGGCGCTGCCCCCGGTGCCGGCGATGTCGGAGGAGACGCTCGCGGCGGCCGCCGCGTTCGTCGCCGACACCGGCACCCCGGTCACCGCCCACCTCGCCGAGACCCCCGACGACGACGCGTGGTGCCGGCGCGAGCACGGCGAGACGTGCGTGCAGCGGCTCGACCGGCACGGGCTGGTCGGCCCGCGGCTGCTCGCCGTCCACGGCGTCCACCTCACCACCGACGACGTCGCCACGCTCGGCGCCGCAGGCGCCAGCGTCTCCTACAACCCGGTGAGCAACCGCTACCTGTGCGCCAGGGACGCGCCGGTGGCGGAGCTTACCGCCCACGGCGTCCGCGTGGCGCTCGGCACCGACGGTGCGGCGAGCAACGGCACCCAGGACATGTTCCAGGTCATGAAGTGGGCCGCGCTCGGCCCCGGCGCGCCGGACGACACCGTCGCCGCGGCCGGCTGGGCGCTGGCCATGGCCACCCGGGAGGCGGCCACCGCGCTGCACACCCCCGACCGGGGCGCGATCGCCCCCGGCTGCAGCGCCGATTTCGTCGTCTACCGGCCCGACCGGCTCCCCGGCCCGGCGCCCGCCGGCGAACCGACCGCGACCCTGGTCTACTCCGGCTCCCCCGCCGGCGTCGACTGCGTGGTGGTCCGAGGCGAGATCGTGCTCCGCGACGGCGTCTCCACCCGCGTCGACGAACGGGAACTCAAGGCCGCCGCCGTCCGCGCCGCGGCCCACCTCACCGACCAATCGACCACTGTGGAGGCACGATGCTGAGCCCGGACCGGCTCGACACGCTGCGCCGTCTCGTCGGCCCCGCCAACGTGGTCACCGACCGCGACCAGCTGGCCCGGCTGTCCCGCGACTACTCGTGGTTCTCCCCCGTCATCGGCGACCACCTGCGCAGCTTCGTCGCCGACGTGGGGGTGGCCCCCGGCACCACCCGGGAGCTCGCCGAACTGCTCGGGCTCGCGTACGACTGGTGCTGCCCGGTGACCGTCCGCGGCGGCGGCACCGGCAACTACGGGCAGGCGGTGCCGCTGGCCGGTGGGATCCTCGTGCTCACCCACCGGCTCGACCGGGTCCTGGAGGTGACCGACGACACCGTCACCGTGGAGGCCGGCCGGCGGCTCGGCGACCTGGTGCGGGCACTGGAGGCGTACGACCGGGACCTCCGGCTGCTGCCCAGCACCTACCTCACCTCCTCCACCGGCGGGTTCATCGCCGGCGGCACCGGCGGCATCGGCTCGGTCACCTGGGGAACCCTGCGCGACGGCAACGTCACCGCCGTCAGCGTGCTCGACGTCACCGGCTCGCCCACCCCGCGGCGCGTCACCGGCGACGCCCTCGGCACGCTCATCCACACCTACGGCACGGTCGGCGTGATCACCGAGGTGACGCTGCCCATCACCCCGCGGCTCCCCTGGTCGGAGGCGGTCTACAGCTTCCCCACCCTGGAGCACGCGGCCGACTTCGGACGCTGGTGCGTGGACGGCGACCTCCAGGTACGCCTGGTGTCGCTGCACGAGTGGCCCATCCCCACCTACTTCACCCCGCTGTACCGGGTGGGGGCGGTGCAGCACGGCCGGGCCTGCGTGCTGCTGGAGGCGGTCGACGCGTACGGGCCGGCGGTGCGCGCCGCCGCCCGCGCCCGACAGGGCTTCCTCACCTGGGCGGCGCCGCCCGAGGCGTACCACCGCAGCCCGGTCGGCCTGTCGAACTTCTCCTTCAACCACACCACGCTGGCGGCCAAGCTCGCCGACCCGTCGCTCACCTACCTGCAGGTGGGCATGGACGTCGACCGGTTCACCGACTGGATCGCCGAGGTCCGCGCGGCGTACAAGGACGACATCGCCTTCCACGTCGAACTCATGCGCCGCGGCGGCCGGCTGATCGCCGCCACCCTGCCGCTGTTCCGGTACCAGGGCGCCGAGGCGCTGGACGACCTGATGACGCTGTTCGCCGACATCGGCGCCCACGTCATCAACCCGCACACGTACCTGCTTCACCTCGCCAAGGCGCACCCGGACACCCGACGGGCCAAGGAGCTCGCCGACCCCCGGCGGCTGCTCAACCCCGGCAAGTTGGCCGACGACACCCCGGGCGGACCGGACGAGACCCCGCAGCGACCCCATGACACCTCGGAGGGACCAGGTGGAACACCCGCGTGACTTCGACCCGGAGCGCTACCTGCCGTATCTCACCACCGACCAGGTGGCGGCCGTCGCCGCCGACAGCCTCGTGGTGGTGCCGGTGGCCTCGATCGAACAGCACGGCCCCCACCTGCCGGTGGGCACCGACCTGCTCATCGGCCAGGTGTTCCTGTGGGCGGCGCTGCGTCGCATCCCCAAGGACAAGTCGGTGCTCGCGCTGCCGCCGGTGGCGTACGGCCGCAGCAACGAGCACGACGACTTCCCCGGCACCGTCGGCGTCCACGGCGTCCACCTGTACCAGGTACTCATCGACATCGGTGACTCGCTTTCGCGCAGCGGCTTCCGGCGGATGCTCATGTGGAACTCCCACGGCGGCAACCGGCCGGTGGTGGAGATGGCCGGCCGGGACATCCGCCACCGCACCGGCATGAAGGTCTTCGTGGTCAACGCGGGGCTCACCTTCGGCACCTATCCGCTCAGCGACACCGAGGCCGCCTACGGGCTGCACGGTGGCGACGTGGAGACCTCGATCATGCTCGCCGCGTACCCGGACCTGGTGCACATGGACAAGGCAGTCGCCGAGATTCCCGACTTCCCCCTGCCCGCCGCCGGCGAGGTCGGCTTCCAGCTGGAGCTGTCCCGGGGGCCGGCCGCCATGTCCTGGGTGACCAAGGACCTCAGCGACTCGGGGGTGCTCGGCGACCCGCGGGGCGCCACCGCCGAACACGGGCGCAAGACCATCGAACGCGGCGGCGAGGTGCTCGCCGCCCTGTTCGAGCAGGCGTTGGACATGCGGTGAACGGGGGCCGGGTGGACGCAGGGTACGCGGCCGGGACCGCCCCCGGTCGGGCGACGGCCGCCGACGCGGTGGACGCCGCCCGCGCGGACACCGTGGACGGGGCGGCGCTGCACCGCGAGTCGATCGTGGTCGACGGCATGGCGTTCCAGTTCGGAGGGTGGTCGGACGACCTGGGCTCAAGCGGCGTCACCGCGATCATCGTCACGGTCGACGACTTCCACTCCGGGTACGCCCCGACCCTCGACCGGATGCGCCGGGCGCGGCGGATCGTCGAGGAGCACCCGCGGATGACCCTGGTGGAGACGGTCGACGACATCCACCGGGCCAAACGGGAGGGCACGGTCGGGATCATCCTCGGCTTCCAGAACGCCAACCCGATCGAGGACCGCCTCGACCACCTCGCCGAGTTCGTCGAGCTGGGCCTGCGCAGCATGCAGCTCACCTACAACCGGACCAACCGGGTGGGCTCCGGGTGCCTGGAGCCGCGCGACGAAGGGCTCACCCGGTTCGGCCGGGAGGTGGTCCGGGCCGCCAACGACATGGGGGTGCTGGTGGACCTCTCCCACTGCGGGCCGGTCACCGCCGCCCAGGCGATCGCGCTGTCCCGCACCCCGCCGGTGTTCACCCACGCCGGCGCCGCCGCGGTCACCCCCAACCCGCGCAACCGCAGCGACGACGAGATCCGGGCGGTGGCCGACGCCGGCGGGCTCATCGGACTGAGCGCCTACGGGCCGTTCTGCTGGGACCCGCAGGCCGGTACCCGGCCCACCCTCGCCTCGCTGCTGCGGCACGTCCAGCACGTCGCCGAGCTCGTCGGCGACCGGCACATCGGCTTCGGCGGCGACTGGCCGGTCGGGGTGGCCCCGGCCGCCCACCACGCGGCCAAGGAGGCGCTGGCGCGGGACGCGGCACCGGTCATCGGCGCCTACAACGAGGCGGTCGGGGACGACCTCGGGCTGCGCTACCCGTCGGACATGCCGTCGCTGGCGCACGCCGGTGCGCTCACCGAGGCCCTGGTCGCAAGCGGCCTGCCGGTCGGCTCGGTACGCCGCATGGTCGGCGGCAACTTCCTTCGCGTCTTCCAGGAGGTGTGGCGGTGACAGGGCGGTTCGTCGTCATCGGCGCCGGGATCGTGGGCGCCTCCGCCGCGTACCGGCTGGCGCGCGCCGGCCACGAGGTGGTGGTGGGTGACGTCGCCTCCCCGGTGGCGGCGAGCCCGTCGGCGGCCGGGGTGATCTCCCCCGGCTCGGTGTTCGCCTACGGGGGCGAGGCGCCGGCGGGGTTCGAACCCCTGGCGGTGGCCGCCTCCCACGGGTACGCGCAGCTCGCGGCGGACCTGGTCGCCGACGGCTTCCCCGAGTACGGCTACGCGGAGACCGGGGCGCTGATCGCCGCCACCGACGACGACGAGCAGCGGCGGCTGGACGACGTGCAGGTGTTCGTCTCTCGCCGCCGGGCGTTGGGTGCGGCCAACATCGGCGAGCCGCGGATGCTCACCGGCGACCAGGCGCGGGCGCTCCACCCGCTGCTCGGACCGGCGGTGCAGGCCGCGCTGCACCTGCCCGAGGTGGCGCGGGTGGACGGCCGGGTGCTCACCGCCACCCTGCGCGCCGCCGCCCGCCGGCACGGCGCCCGGTTCGTCCCCGGTCGACTGGTGCTGCGCCGCGACGGCGGCGCGGTGCGGGCGTTCGGACCCGGCGGCGCCCGGTACGACGCCGACGCGTACCTGGTCGCCGCCGGCTGCTGGAGCGGCGAGGTGCTCGCCGAGGTCGCCCCCGGTCTGCCGGTCGGCGCTGAGAGCGGCGAGCTGCTGCACTGCCGGGTGGACGGGATCCGCGGGCCGGTGCCGATCATCATGGGGTTCGTCCACACCCGATACGTGCTGCCCGCCGCCCACGCCGGGCGGCACGACGGCGCGTTTGTGCTCGGCGCCACCCAGGCCGCCGGCCGCACCGACTCCGAGCTGCACCTGGGCGGGATCGCCGCGATCCTCGCCGAGACCCTGCGGGTCGCCCCGGCGCTGGCCGACGCCACGTTCGTCCGCGGCACCGTGGGCAACCGTCCCGTAAGCCCCGACCGGCTGCCGATGCTCGGTGCCCTGGACACCGACGGGCAGGTGTTCGTCGCCACCGGCCACGGCCCCTACGGGCTCATGCACGGCCCCTACTGCGGACGGCTCGTCGCCGACCTCATGACCGGCCGGGAGCCCGACATCGACCTCACGCCGTACCGGCCGAACCGGTTCGCCTCCGCCGCCGTGGCAGCAGGGCAGGAGGGGCGATGACCGACCACGGCTACCACCGCAGCACGGACGTCGCCGTCCCCATGCGCGACGGCACCGTGCTGCGGGCCGACGTCTACCGCCCGGCAGCCGACGGCAGCTATCCGGTGTTGCTCATGCGGACCCCGTACGGCAAGGCGTTGGCGCAGCAGAACGTGTACGCCCACCCGTCGGTCTACACCCGGGCGGGGTTCATCGTCGTGGTGCAGGACGTGCGGGGACGGTACGCCTCCGAGGGCACGTTCTCCCCGCTGCGCCACGAGGCCGACGACGGGGCGGACACCGTCGCCTGGTGCCGCACCCTGGAGGGCAGCAGCGGGCAGGTGTTCCTGTACGGCTACAGCTACGCGGGCGCGGCGGCGCTGCTCGCCGCAACCGCCCGGCCGGCCGGGCTCGCGGGGATCATGCCCGCGATGACCTGGGCGCACGCCCGCGACCACCTGCTGTACCGGGACGGGGTGCTGCGGCTGGGGTTCGCCCACGCCTGGGCGCTGCAGCTGGGCGAGCAGGAGGCGCTGCGCCGCGGGGACGTCGCCGCCGCCCAGCGGATGGCCGCCCAGGGCGAGGCCGGGCCGCGGGGCCTGCCGGTCCGCGACCTGATCGCACCCGAGCTCCTCTCCCACTGCCCGTTCTATGTGGACTGGTTGGACCGGCGGGACGACGACGCGTACTGGCAGCAGATGAGCTGCCTGGACGACCTGCGCCACGTGGAGGTCCCGGTGCTGCTCGTCGCCGGCTGGTTCGACGAGTTCCTCACCGGGACGCTCGCCGCCTACCGGGAGCTCGCCGGACACCCGCGCCCCGGCTCCACGTCGCTGGTGATCGGACCCTGGTGCCACGCGCCGTGGACCGGCTACACCGGCGCGGTCGACTTCGGACCCGAGGCGGTCCCGGACATCGACCGCCGCCAGATCGCGTGGGCGCGCAGCGTGCTCGACGGCTCCCCGGCCGGCCAGGTGCGCTACTTCGTCATGGGCACCAACACGTGGCGTACCAGCGCCACCTGGCCGCCGGTGGGGGTGCGCGCGGTCGACTGGTACCTGCACAGCAGCGGCGGCGCCACCGGCAGCGAGGGCGACGGCGCGCTCACCCCGGAGCCACCCGGCGCCGAGCCGCCCGACCACCTGTGGGTCGACCCCTCCCGCCCGGTGCCGAGCCTGCGCGGCCCCCACGACCCGGCGGCGCGCACCTACTGGGGTCCGGTCGACCAGGCAAGTGTGGAGAACCGCCGCGACGTGCTCTGCTACACCACCGCGCCGCTCACCGAGCCCTTCACCGTCACCGGCCGGGTGCGGCTCACCCTCTGGGTCGCCACCGACGCCCCCAGCGTCGACCTGCACGTCGCCCTCTGCCACGTCCACCCCGACGGCCGGTCCTATCCGGTCAGCCGCGGGGTACGCCGGTGGGACGCCCGCGGCAGCGGCGGGGCGCCCAGACCGGTGGAGATCGACCTGGACGACACAAGCGTGGTGGTGCCCGCGGGCCACCGGGTGCGGCTGGCGGTCTCCGGCACCTCCTACCCGGCGTGGGTCCGCCACCCGCAGTCCGACGTCCGGGACGTCGACGCGACCCTGGCGGACCTGCGGGTGCGCGACCACCTCGTCCTGCACGACCGGGACCACCCCAGCCACCTCACCCTCGACGTCCACCGGGTCGCCGGGCCCGGACTGGACGACCCGGACCACGGCCCGGACGACCCGGGAGCCGACGCATCCCACCGCGAAGGGAGTGACCACGCGTGAGCCTGCGCACCTCGGTCGTGGTGACCGACCGCGTACCCGTGACCAGCCGGGTGCTGGAGGTGCACCTGGCCGGCACCGACGGCGCCGTGCTGCCGAACTGGTCACCCGGCGCCCACATCGGGCTCCACCTGCCCAACGGGCTGGTGCGGGAGTACTCGCTCGTCTCCGACCCCACCGACTGCCACCGCTGGGTGGTGGCGGTGGCCCGGGAACCGGAGTCCCGCGGCGGCAGCGCCTTCGTCCACGAGGAACTCGCCGTCGGCACCGTGATCGAGGTCGACGGGCCGAAGAACCACTTCCTGCTCGAACCGGCGCCCCGCTACCACCTGGTCGCCGGCGGCATCGGCGTCACCCCGCTCATCCCCATCACTGGCCACCTCGATCTGCTCGGCCTCCCGTGGCGGATGCTGTACGCCGGGCGGTCCCGCGACGACATGGCATACCTCGACCGTCTGCTGGACCGGTTCGGCGACCGGATCACCGTGCACGCCGACGACACCGACGGCGGCCGGCCGCCGCTTGCGGAGTTCCTCGCCGACGTGGGCGGCGACGACCTGGCCTACTGCTGTGGCCCGGAGGGGATGCTCGCGGCGATCGGCGACCTCGTACCCGCGGACAACCTGCGGGTGGAGCGGTTCAAGGCGCCCACCCGTCCCGAACAGGAGAGCCGGGCGTTCGAGGTGCTGCTCGCCCACTCCGGACAGCGGCTCACCGTCGGCGCCAGCGAGACCCTGCTCGCGGCGCTCGAGCGCGCCGGGATCGTGCTGCCGCGCTCCTGCACCGAGGGCATCTGCGGCACCTGCGAGGTCGGCGTGCTGGAGGGCGAGGTGGACCACCGCGACTTCCTGCTCACCCCGCAGGAGCGGGCACGGAACACCGTGATGATGGCGTGCGTGTCGCGCGCCCGCGGTCCCCGGCTGACACTGGACCTGCCGGTGAGGACCGTCGACGACTACGGGCACTGACCGTCCTCACCGTCCGCGCCGCGCGTACCGCGTGGGCGCCGGCGCCGTCCACCCGGTTCCCGATCCTGCAAGGAGAGACCATGGCACGCAGCTTCGCCTCCACCGCCGACACCGCCCCGAAAAAGCAGACCCTGGAGGTCCTCGCCGACGGCGTGTACGCGCTCACCGCCGAGGGCGACCCGAACGTCGGCGCGGTCGAGGGCGAGGACTTCCTCGTCTGCATCGAAGCCATGGCCACCCCGGTCGCGGCCCGCGACTGGCTCGCCATGCTCCGGCAGCACACCGACAAGCCGGTCCGGTACCTGGTGCTCACCCACTACCACGCGGTGAGAACCCTGGGGGCGAGCGCCTTCGACGCCGAGGTCATCGTCGCCCACGCCATGACCCGCCACCTCATCAAGGAGCGTGGCCGGGAGGACTGGGAGTCCGAGCTCGGCCGGATGCCGCGGCTGTTCCGCGAACCAGAGTCCATCCCCGGGCTCACCCACCCGGACGTCACCTTCACCGACGAGCTCACCATCGACCTCGGCGGCGACCGGGGCGACCTCGTCCTGCGGTTCCTCGGCCGCGGCCACACCGCCGGTGACATCGTCGCCTGGCTGCCCAAGCAGAGGATCCTGTTCGCCGGCGACCTGGTGGAGTCCCAGGCCGCCCTGTACACCGGCGACGCGTTCCACCGGGAGTGGGCGGGCTCCACCCTCGACCGGGTGGCGGCGCTCGGCGCCACCACGCTGGTCGGCGGCCGGGGCGCGGTCGTCCACGGTGAGCAGGGGGTCGCCGACGCGATCGCCCAGACCCGCCGGTTCCTGACCACCCTCATCGACGTGGTCGCGGAGGTGCAGGCGCGCGGCGGCACGCTCAAGGAGGCGTTCGACGCCGCGCACGCCGCGCTCACCCCCACCTACGGCGGCTGGCCGATCTTCGAACACTGCCTGCCGTTCGACGTGGCCCGCTGCTGGGACGAGCTCGCCGGCGTGGAGTGGCCGCGGATCTGGACCGCGGAACGGGACCGCGAGGTGTGGGACCAGCTGCAGGGCTGAACCGGGCGGCACCCGCGACGGCACGGATGGCAGGACCGAAGGCACGGCATGGGCGCCCCGGCTGACCCCGACCCTCCGATGTGGCGCAACCGGTCGCTGCGGCGACTCATGGCGGTCACGTTCCTGGTCTTCACCAGCTTCGGCCTGACGCTGTCCGGACTGCCCGCCTGGATCGCCCAGACCGGCGTCGCCGTCGGCCTGCTCGGCACGGTCACCACCGCCATGCTGGCCTGCACGATCGTGGTCCAGTTCGTGGTGCCGGTGGTCCTCGACACCGTGGGGCTGCGGTGGGCCCTGCGCGCCGGCCTGGTGCTGCTCGGCGCACCCGCCCCGCTGTACCTCGTCAGCACCGACCTGCCGTGGCTGGTCGCCGTCTCGGTGGTGCGGGGCGCCGGGTTCGGCCTGATGACCGTGCTCGGCTCCACCCTGGCGGTGGCGGTGGCGCCGCCGTGGCGTCGCGGGGAGGCCGTCGGCCTCTACGGGCTGGCCGTCGCCGTCCCCACCATGGTCGCCGTGCCGCTCGGCGTGGTGCTCGCGCTGTCGGACCACTTCGCGTGGGCCGCCTGGTGCGCGGCCGCGCCGCTGGCCGGCGCCGGCCTGGTGCGCAGGCTCGCCGGCGACCACCCGGTCGCGCCCGGCCCTGCCCGGCGGCCGTGGTGGGGGCGGGACCTGCTGGCCCCGCTGCGCCCCTCGGTGGTGCTGTTCGCCGTCACCTCCGCCGGCGCCGGGTTCCTCACCCTCCTGCCCGCCGAGGAGACCGCCAGCCGGTACGCGGTGGCCGCGGTGTGGCTGTTCAGCATCTGCTCGGCGCTCACCCGGTGGCGGGTGGGCCGGCTCGCCGACCGGGTCGGCAGCCAGGGCCTGCTCGGCTGGTCGGTCGTGGTCGGCGGCGTCGGTCTGCTCGTGGTGGCGGCGAGCCTCGGCGGCATGCTGCCCTCCCACGGGATCGTCTGGGGGTCGGTGCTGTTCGGGGTCGGGTACGGCGCGGTGCAGAACCTCACCCTGCTCGACGCGGTCGCCGACGCGCGCCGGCACGACGTGGCCAACGCGATCTGGAACATGGGCTACGACGCCGGCACCGCCACCGGGGCCCTGGTGACCGGGCTGCTCGCGGCCACCGTGCTCGGCGTCCCCGGGGCGTTCGCGGTGGCCGGGCTCGCCGCGGTGGCGGCGGTGGTGCTCGTCAGACCGCGGCAACGGCGTACCGCAGCGCCGTCCCCGGGGTGAACCCGCCACGTCCCCGCTCCGCAACTGCGGCGATGTTGTCGTCCGAGGGGCGTCGTCGACCGCAACGTCGCCGCAGTTGTGGCGGTGCAAACCGGTTGCGACGGCGCCGCGTCGGCTCCGACGATCATGGGCATGGCGTCACCACGAGCAGGCTCGTTCATCGACCCGACATCGGATCCGCGGCCCGACCCACCCGGGGTGGGTGACGAGCGGACCCTGCTGCTCGGGTTCCTCACCTGGATGCGGGCCACGCTCGAGCTCAAGT
Source organism: uncultured Micromonosporaceae bacterium (assembly GCA_964608245.1). GTDB lineage: Bacteria > Actinomycetota > Actinomycetes > Mycobacteriales > Micromonosporaceae > Natronosporangium. The sequence continues at coordinate 5,332 of CAZSNW010000005.1, read as the reverse complement.
GCGCCGGTCTCACCGCCGAGCAGCTGGCCCGTCGCTCGGTGCCGCCGTCGACGATGTCCCTGCTCGGGCTCGTCCGGCACCTCGCGGACGTGGAACGCGGCTGGTTCCGCCGCTACATGGCCGGCCAGGACGCGCGACCCCGCTTCTCCTCCCGCACCGACCCGGACGGCGACTTCGACGGGGCGGTCGCCGACGACGCGGTCGTCGAGGAGGCGTGGGCGGCCTGGCGGGAGGAGGTGGCGTTCGCCGACCGGTTCGTCGCCGAGGCGCCCGACCTGGAGGTGCTCGGCGCCCGCGCCGACCCGGACAACCCGCGGTCGCTGCGGTGGGTGCTGATCCACATGATCGAGGAGTACGGCCGCCACCTCGGCCACGTCGACCTGCTCCGCGAGCGGATCGACGGCCGCGTCGGCGAGTAGCCTGCCTGCCGCACTCTCACGACAACTTCGCCGCAGTTGTCGTCCGTAGGCCCTCTTCTGCGACAACTTCGCCGCAGTTGACGCGTGGCCGGCCCTTCGCGCGACAACGTCGCCGCAGTTGCGGAAGAGGGGGCGGGTTGGGGTGGACCCGGGGTGGGTAGGCACGGCGCGTGCCCGACCCGACCGTGATCGACCGGCTCGCCGCCGACCCGGCGTTGGCGCCGCTGCGCCGCTCACTCGACACCGCGTACCGTGACCCCGCCCGGGCCGCGGCGATGGACACGTTCTACTCCCGGTTCGTCCGCCCCGGCGACCTCGTCGTCGACGTCGGCGCGCACGTGGGCGACCGCACCGCGTGCTTCCGCCGGCTGGGTGCCGACGTGGTGGCGGTCGAGCCGCAGCCGGACTGCGTCCGCGTGCTGCGCGCCCTCTTCGACGGCGACCACGCGGTGACGGTCGTGCCGGCTGCCTGCGGGGCGACGCCCGGCGAGACGCGGCTGCACGTCAACTCGGCCAACCCGATGGTCTCCACCGCGTCGGCGGAGTTCGTCGCCGCCGCGCGCGGCGCCCCCGGCTGGGAGGGCGAGGTGTGGGACGCGGAACGCACCGTGCCGGTCACCACCCTGGAGGCGCTGGTCGACGCGTACGGCACCCCGGCCTTCGTCAAGATCGACGTGGAGGGGACGGAGGACGAGGTGCTGGCGGGCCTCCTAACCCCCGTGCCGGCGCTCTCGTTCGAGTTCACCACCATCCGCCGCGAGGCGGCGCTGCGCGCCCTGGAACAGGTGGCCGCGCTCGGCCCCTACCGGTTCGACCTGTCGCTCGGCGAGACGTTCCGGATGAGCGTCGGCGCGTGGGTGCCGGCGGAGCATGTCGCGGACCGGATCCGCGCACTCCCCCACCACGTCAACTCGGGCGACATATATTCAATTTCACAAACCGGGTGAAAGGGGCGCAAGGTGGCGGATGCGTACGCCTGCTGGCTCGACGCTCCCGGCCGCGCCTCGATCCGACCGGTCCGCCTCCCCGACCCCGGCCCCGACGAGGTACGCGTCCGCACCCTCTTCACCGGCGTGAGCCGGGGCACCGAGACGCTCGTCTTCACCGGGAGGGTGCCACCGGACCAGTACAAGCCGATGCGCGCCCCGTTCCAGGAGGGCGACTTCCCCGGCCCGGTCAAGTACGGCTACCTCAACGTCGGCGTCGTCGAGGAGGGTCCGCCGGAGCTCGTCGGCCGCACCGTCTTCTGCCTCTACCCCCACCAGACCCGGTACGTGGTACCGGCCGCCGCGGTGGTGCCGGTACCCGACGGCGTACCCCCGTGCCGGGCAGTGCTCGCCGGCGCGGTGGAGACCGCGGTCAACGCCCTGTGGGACGCCGCACCCCTGGTCGGGGACCGGGTCGCGGTGGTCGGCGCGGGCATGGTCGGCTGCGCGGCCGCGGTGCTGCTGTCCCGCATCCCCGGGGTACGCGTTCAGCTCGTCGACGTCGACCCGGCCAAGGCCGGGGTGGCCCGCGCGATCGGCGTCGACTTCGCGCTGCCAGCCGCCGCCGCCGGCGGCGACTGCGACCTGGTGGTGCACGCCTCCGCCACCGCCGAAGGGCTGGCGACCAGCCTGTCGCTGCTGGCGTGCGAGGGCACGGTGGTGGAGCTCAGCTGGTACGGCGACGGGGTGGTACGCGTACCGCTGGGCGGAGCGTTCCACTCGCGACGGCTGACGGTACGCGCGAGCCAGGTCGGCACGGTGTCCCCGGCGAGGCAGCACCGGCGCACGCACGCGGAACGGCTGGCGCTGGCGTTGTCGCTGCTGGCGGACCCGGTGTTCGACGCGCTGGTCACCGGGGAGTCGACGTTCGACCAGCTGCCGGGGGTGCTGTCGCGGCTGGCGCGGGGAGAGCTTCGCGCGGTGTGTCACCGGGTGCGCTACGGCGCGCACGAGCCGCACCCGTGGCGGGCGAGGAGGAGGGAGCTCGCGACGTGTACAGCGTGACGGTGCGCGACCACATGATGGTCGCCCACAGCCTCAAAGGCGACGTGTTCGGGCCGGCGCAGCGGCTGCACGGGGCGACGTACGTGGTGGACGCGACGTTCCACCGGGCAGAGCTGGACGAGTACGGGATGGTGGTCGACATCGGACGGGCGGCCGGGCAGCTGGGCGAGGTGCTGGGGCAGCTCACCTACCGGAACCTGGACGAGGAGCCGGAGTTCGCGGGGGTGACGACCACCACCGAGGTGCTGGCGCGCACGGTGGCGGAAAGGTTGGCGGTGGGGGTGCGCGCCGGCGCCTTCGGCGCCGGCGCGCACCCCACGAAGATCACCGTCACTCTTCACGAGTCGCACGTGGCATGGGCGTCGTACGAGCTGACCCTGTGACGACCGGGGCGCCGGGTCACCGCCCCGCCGCCCACCTCGTCCTTCCCGCCACTGTGGATGATCCACGGACGCCGAGCGGAGGCAACACCTACGACCGCCGGGTACGCGACGGGCTGGTCGACGCCGGCTGGGACGTGACCGTCTCCGTGGTGCCGTGGGACCGACCGCCGCCGGCCGCCGCCTTCGACGCGCTCGACCGGGCCCTGGCCGCGGTCCCGCCGGGCACCCCGACGCTGCTCGACGGGCTGGTCGCCTGCCCGGTGCCGGAGGTGGTCCGCCGGCACGCCCGCCGCCTGCGGCTCGCGGTGCTGGTGCACCTTCCGCTCGCGGACGAGACCGGCCTGCCCGCGGAGGTCGCCGCCGAGCTGGACGCCCGGGAACGGCGTACCCTGCACGCCGCCGCCGCGGTGGTGGCGACCAGCCACTGGGCCGGCCGCCGCCTGATCCGCCGGCACCACCTGCCGGTCGCCGCCGTCCACGTCGCCCCTCCGGGGGTGGACCCGGCGCCCGTGGTGCCGCCCGGGGACGGCACGCGGCTGCTGTGCGTGGCCGCGGTGACCCCGCGCAAGGGCCAGGACGTGCTGGTGGAGGCGCTGGCGATGCTGGCGGACCGACCGTGGCGCTGCACGCTGGTCGGCGCGCTCGACCGGGCGCCGGCGTTCGCCGACGCGGTGCGCGCCGCGGCGGTCCGCCACGGGTTCGCCGACCGGGTACGCCTGATGGGGCCGCTCGCCGGGACGGCGCTCGCCGCCGGGTACGCCGACGCCGACCTGCTCGTGCTGCCGTCGCGGGCGGAGACCTACGGCATGGTGGTGACCGAGGCGCTGGCCCGCGGTCTGCCGGTGGTGGCCACGGACGTCGGCGGCGTACCGGAGGCGCTGGGCTGCGCCCCGGACGGGTGCCGACCCGGGCTGCTGGTGCCGCCGGACGACCCGGCGGCGCTGGCGGCGGCGCTCGCCCGCTGGTTCGACGAGCCGGACACCCGGGACCGGCTGCGCGCGGCGGCGTCCGCGCGGCGGGCCACCCTGCCCGACTGGTCGACCACGGTACGCGCGGTGGCGTCGGTGCTCGCCGGGCTCGGTGGCGTGGTGGCACCGGGTGCCACGGGCGGCGCGGCGCAACCACTCACGCCTGTCCGAGGTGGACCGTGAACGCGACGGGCGCCGGGCCGGCACGGGCGGTCGGCAGCCCGTCCGACGGCCCGGACGGCCCGCCGGCTGACCCGGGTGTCGACCCGGACGACCCCCGCCACAGCCCTGACTGGCTCGCCCTGCGCGAGCCCGCCGACGCGGCGGCCCGGGCCGGCGAGCTGGTCGACGAGCTGCGGCCCCACCTGACCTCCCGCCCGCTGGTCGTCTGCGACCTGGGCTGCGGCACCGGGGCGATGGCGCGCTGGCTCGCACCCCGGCTCCCGGGTTCGCAGCACTGGCTGCTGGTGGACCGGGACCCCGACCTGCTGGCCCGGGCGGTGGCCGACCTGCCGGAGGCCGCCGCCGACGGCTCGCCGGTGACCGCCACCGCCCACCGGCTGGACCTCGCCGACCTCACCCCGGGAGACCTCGCCGGAGTGGACCTGGTGACCGCCTCCGCGCTGCTCAACCTGCTCACCGCCGACGAGGTGGGGCGGCTCGCCGCCGGTTGCGCACGTGCGGGTTGCCCGGCTCTGTTCACCCTCACGGTCACCGGCGAGGTGTCGCTGCACCCGTCCGACCCGTGGGATGCGCCGGTCGCCGCCGCGTTCAACGCCCACCAGCGGCGGGTCGCCGACGGCCGCCGACTGCTCGGCCCGGACGCGGTCGAGGCGGCGACCGCCGCCTTCACCGCCACCGGCATGACGGTGACCGTACGCCCGAGCCCGTGGCGCCTCGGGCCGGGCGACGTCGAGCTCGTCTCCGCGTGGCTACGCGGCCGGGTGGCGGCGGCGTGCGCCGCGCAACCGGGCCTCGTCGAACCGGCAGCCGACTACCTCGAACGTCGGCTCGCGGCAGCCCTGGCCGATGGCTTACACGTCGTGATCGACCACCTCGACCTGCTCGCCCTCTGACAACATCGGACGGTTTGACGCTCGCATCGGCGCACACCGCCCGGCCGCGGCGCCGACACGGATGACCGTCCTCTCGCGCACGAAGACACCCGTGCGCTGCCCGGTCACTGACGCGTGACCCACGCTGCCGTCGGACCGCGCGTCCCGCGCGTCGGTCAGCTCGTGGGCAGGGTGGCGGTGTCGGCCGGGTCCCGGCCAGTCGTCTCCAGGAACCCGGACACCGTGCCGGATGCCGTGGCCGAACCGCACTTCGGAACACCCCGCGTGCGCGGGGACGACAGGCTCGAGGCAGGGGTGGTGATCAGCCCGGCTGGAACACCCCCGCGTGCGCGGGGACGACGACACCGCGCTCGCCTCGGTGAAAGGCACCGCGGGAACACCCCCGCGTGCGCGGGGACGACTCGGACCAGCGGTAGCGGCGGTATCTGCCGATCGGAACACCCCCGCGTGCGCGGGGACGACGACCCGCCATATCCCGGCGAGTTCATCGACCTG
>CAZSNW010000004.1:21003-28616 GCA_964608245.1 uncultured Micromonosporaceae bacterium | reverse complement strand
CCTTGTTCATCAGCTTGCGCAGCGGACGGGCCGGCTGCAGCCGCTCGTCGAGCCCCTGCACGGCCGAGGATGAGAGCTGGCGCAGGTCGCGCGTGCGCCGCCTGGGCAGGTCGGTTCGGGTCGTCGTCATCACCGCTCCCAGTAGGAAGGTCCGACCGGCACGGGGAAGTCCGCGCCCACCAGTTGGCCGGACTCGTCGATCTTGCCAGCCACGAAGAAGCCCTCCTCATCCAGCGCCAGCGGCAGCATGGCCAGCGACCGGGTGGCCGGGCCGAAGACCGGCCGGGCGTTGTCGGTGATGAGGAACTGCGACTGGTGGCAGGGGCACAGCAGGCGGTTGGTCTGCTGCTCGAAGAGGCTGGGCGGGCACCCGGCGTGGGTGCAGATCTTCGAGTACGCGACGAAGTTGCCCTCCATGGAGTCCTTGTTGATCTCGTACAGCCGGCTGCGGAGCAGGTCGGCGTCCTCCTGCCGGAGGTGGATCAGCAGGACGGGGGAGGAGGCGAACTCGTTCGTCGTACCGCCGGGGATGCCCGGGAAGACGGTGACCTGGCCGGCGACGCTGACGTCGGACGGCCGCACCGGAGTGCCGTCCTCGCGGACCAGACGCACCGGTCGGCCGTTGTTGAACGCCGGGTTCCAGCCGGTGTACTCCTGCGGCGACCCGAGGCCCGGCTCTTCGCTGCGGTGCGGGTTGCGGATCAGCCCACCGATCAGCGGAGCGGCGGCCACCGCCGCCAGCGGGAGCAGGCCGAGCGTGAGCGCGCCCTTGAGCAGCGGACGACGGGCGATGCCCGTCTCGTCGAGCGCGTGGGCCGCGGTGGCGGCCAGCAGCCGGCGGTCGTCAGGGTCGGACGGCCCGTCGTGCCGCTCCTCCACCGCGATCTCGTGCGGCATGAGCTTCTTGACCCAGCTGATGATCGCGATGCCCAGCAGCAGGAGGGCGCCGCCCAGGGTCACGCCGAGCAGCGGGGTGTACAGCTTGCTGAGCGCGCTCGCGTCCTGCGGCACGTACTCCCACGGCCACCAGATGTAGATGACCAGGAAGGCGGTGGCCAGGGCGCCGGCCAGCAGGAACAGCGAGGCGACGGTGCGTTCCATCCGGCGTTCCAGGCGCGAACCCGGGGGGAACCGCGGCTCGTAGACCACGATCTCCACCCCGTCGCGGCGGGCGCTCTCGCGGACCAGGTCGAACCGGGTCAGGTTCGGGTCGGAGAGGTCCGGCAACCCGCCGGTCCCACCCCGGGTGACCGCGCCGTCGTGGCCCGACTCGGCGGGCGCGACCGGCTGTTCGGTGTCGACGGACTCGCGCGTGCTCATGACTTCCCCGCAATCCACAGCGTGGCGACCACCATCGCCACGATGCCCACCAGGAAGATCGCCAGGCCCTCGGTGGAGGGACCGAACCGGCCGAGGTTGAACACCCCGCCCGGGTCACCGTCCTCGGCCAGGTAGTTGATGAAGGCGATGATGTCCGCCTTCTCCTGCGGCGTGAGCTGGTTGTCACCGAAGACCGGCATGTTCTGCGGACCGGAGAGCATGGCCGCCCAGATCTCCCGGTCGGTGTTGTCGGTCAGCCGCGGCGCGAACGCACCGCTGGACAGCGCCCCGCCACCGGCGGCGTAGCCGTGGCAGGAGGAGCAGTTGATCCGGTACAGCTCGCCGCCCTTGGCCGGGTCACCCTCCGGCAACGTCTGCGGCACCTCGGGGCCGCCGCCGAGCGACTGGATGTAGGCGGCCAGCGCGGCGGTGTTGCGCTCCAGCTCCTCGCCGGTCCACATAGGGGGCTTCTGCGGAGCCTGCGCCTCCTGCCGGGCCATCGGCATCCGGCCGGTGCCGACCTGGAACTCCACGGCCGCGGCGCCGACCCCGATCAGGCTGGGGCCGCGGTCCGGGACACCCTGGCCGTTCTCGCCGTGGCAGGTGATGCACGACGTCTCGTACAGAGCCTTGCCCTCCTCGGCGGTCGGGGGCCGGGGAGGCTGTTCCTGGGCGGCGAGGCCCGGAGCGAACGCGGTGTACAGTCCGCCGGCGAGCAGGAGTGCAGCCGCGAGCCTGCCGGCGGCTCCCAGGCGCCTGCGGACGCGGCCGCCCGGTCGGCGGCGCGGGGTGTGCGGATTCATCGCCCTACCTTCTGCGTCGTTGTCAACGGCCACCGAGTCGTCCACCTCCTCCCGGTCACGCCACCACCGGCACCGGCAGGAGGTAGATCATGGAGAACAGCGCGATCCAGACGATGTCGACGAAGTGCCAGTAGTACGACACCACGACCGCGGCGGTGGCTTGCGACGGGGTGAAGCGGCCCATGGTGCTGCGGATCATGTAGATCACGAACGCGGCCAGGCCGCCGATCACGTGGATGGCGTGGAAGCCGGTGGTGAGGTAGTACACCGACCCGAACCCGTCAGCGTTGATCTTGATGCCGTGCTCGACCAGGTCGATGTACTCGTAGAACTGGCCGAGCACGAAGACCAGACCCATGACGAAGGTCAGGGTGAACCACCGTCGTACGCCCTGGGCGTCACCGCGCAGCGCCCGGAACACCCCGATCTGGCAGGTGATCGAGGACAGGAGCAGGATCACCGTGAACGGCAGCGCGTACGGCAGGCTCAGCTTCGGGACATGCTCCACCCACTGTTCCGGGGCCGCGGCCCGGGTGGAAAAGAACATCGCGAACAGTCCAGCGAAGAAGAGAAGCTCGCTGGAGAGCCACACGATGGTGCCGACATAGACCATGTTGGGCCGGTTCAGCTGGGGAACCTGGCTTCTGGCGATACTCGGGGCCGCAGTCACGCGGTCATTATGGCGGCTGGTCGAAGTCGCCGGGCGCGGGGGTGGTGAACACGTCCGGGTCCGTCGTCGCCGCTACCGCGCGGTGTGACGTCGACACCCTCCGCTGACCGTCAGGGCGTACGCCGCAATCCCACGGCCCCGCAATGCCGCGACGTACGCGTCCGACCGCGTCCGCGTACCACCGCGTACGCGGATCCGGCCGGCCGGACGGGGTGGTATCCGGCCCGGATAGGATGGCGCCGTGACGCGCACCGTGCTGCTCTACAGCGACCAGGCCGCCACCCGGCAGCGGATGCGGGAGGCGGTGGGCACCCGACCGGCGCCGGATCTGACGGTCCGGTTCGTGGAGGCCGCCACCTACGACGAGTGCGTGCGTCTGGTCGACACCTACCGCATCGATCTGCTGCTGCTGGACGGGGAGGCGCAGCCCGCCGGTGGGATGGGGGTGGCCCGGCAGCTGCGTGACGAACTGGACGACGACCCGCTCATCTGCGTGGTCGTCGCCCGCGCCGCGGACCGGTGGCTCGCCGCCTACAGCGGGGCCGACGCGGTTCTGATGCACCCGCTGGATCCGTTCACCACGGGGCAGGCGGTTGCGTCACTGCTCTACCGTCGTCAGGCGGCCGACGCCGCCTGACCGGGTCGTCGGCCGGCGACCCGACCCACCGGAGCGTGACCATGGCCGAGTCGACCTGGCCGTCCCTGTTGGCGGCGCTGCTCGCCGGTGAGGAGCTGTCCGCGGAGCAGACCGCCTGGGCGATGGACGAGATCATGGCCGGCCGGGCGACCGCCGCGCAGATCGCCGGGTTCGTGACCGGGCTGCGCGCCAAGGGGGAGACCGCGACCGAGATCGCCGGTCTCGCCTCGGCCATGCTCGCCCACGCCGAGCCGGTGCCGTTGCCTGACGGTGTACGCGCGGTCGACGTGGTCGGCACGGGCGGCGACCGGGCCGGCACGGTGAACATCTCCACCATGGCGGCGTTGGTGGTGGCCGGCGCCGGGGTGCCGGTGGTCAAGCACGGCAACCGGGCCGCCTCCTCCGCCTGCGGCGCCGCCGATCTGCTGGAGGCGCTGGGCCTGCCGCTGGATCTGGGCCCGGAGCAGGTGGCCTCCTGCGTGACCGAGGCGGGTATCGGGTTCTGCTTCGCGCCCCGGTTCCACCCGGGTATGCGGCACGCCGCGCCGGTACGGCGGGAACTCGGCGTGCCCACCGCCTTCAACGTGCTCGGGCCGTTGACCAACCCGGCGCAGCCGGCGTCCTCTGCGATCGGGTGCGCGGACGCGCGGATGGCGCCGGTGATGGCGGCGGTGTTCGCCGCGCGGGGCCAGACCGCGCTGGTGATGCGGGGCGAGGACGGGCTGGACGAGTTCACCACCACCGCGCCGACCCGGGTGTGGGTGGCCGACCGCGGCGAGGTCCGGGAGGAGGTCGTGGACGCGGCCGACCTGGGCGTCCCTCGGGCGAAGCCGGAGGACCTGCGCGGCGGGGATCCCGCCGTCAACGCGGAGGTGGCCAGGCGCGTGCTGGCCGGCGAGCCGGGCCCGGTCCGCGACGCGGTGCTGGTGAACGCCGCGGCGGCGCTGGCCGCCCACGAGGGTCTGTCCGGTGGCCTGACCGAGGCGCTGGCGGCGGGGCTCGCCCGGGCCACCGAAGCGGTGGACTCCGGTGCCGCCGCCGATGTGTTGCAGCGCTGGCTGGCCGCGGCCGGCCGCTGAGGCCGCCCCGTCCCCGGACCACCGCAGCCGCTCGGCCGCCCGGTCTACTGTCCGGTGTGGATGAACTTGGCGATCCGGTCGGCGACCGCGGTCGGGCGGCGCGCCCAGCTGAAGTGGTCGGAGCCGTCGTCGTAGTGCTCCCGGACCACCGGCGCGGCGGCGAGCTTGCTAAGCAGGTAGTCGACGCTGGGCGCGGGTGTGTGCCAGTCGCGGGCGAAGCTCACCCCGAGCACCGGAGTGGTGACCTGCGCCACCGCGGCGTCGGCGTCGCCGTCCGGTATCCCGGGCAGCGGCAGCCGCGGGAACCGTCCGGTGCGGGCGGTGGTCGCCCAGTCCCGGATCACGCCGCGCGTCTGCCGGCCGCCGAAGCCCCAGCCGGGCCAGAACCCCAGCAGGGTGGTCACGGCGTGGATCGTCTCGGTGAACGCGAGCACCCCGGGTCCGCGCCCGCCCGGGTAGACCCGCCAGTAGGGCAGACCGACCGCCACCAACGCCAGCCCGGCCACCCCGTCCTGGCCGCCGGCGGCCAGGTGCAGCAGACAGGCCTGTCCGCCCAGCGAGTGCCCGACCAGCACCAGCCGGCGGTCCCGCAGCCGGGGCGCCAGCGCCGCGCGTACCGCGGCGACGTCGCCGGCGAGTTCCGGGAAGCCGTACCGACAACGGCGGGAGGGGCGTGGGGTGCTCGCGCCGGTGCCGCGCAGGTCGACCACCACCGGGGTCACGCCGGCGGCGTGCAGCGCGGTGGCGAACGGCCGGTAGTAGCCGGCCGGCACCCCCATCGCCGGCCACATCAGCGCCACCGGGGCCTCCGGCGACGGGTCGGGGTAGACCTGCACGCCGAGCCGCTGGTCGTCGACGGTCACCCACTCCTGGCGGTACGTCGGCGCCGACGAGGAGGTGGAGAAGGACGGTTCGGGCGACGCGACCACGACCGGAACCGTAGCAGATTTGTTACTGGTCAGTAGCAGGAGCCGCCGGTAACGTCCCGAACCATGAAACCCACTGACATCACCGCCATGCGGTTCCCGGGCGCGCCCACGCTGAGCCCGGACGGCCGGTACGCCGCGGTCGCCGTCACCCGGCCCGACCTCGACACCGACGACTACACCGCCCAGATCTGGCTGGTCCCGACCGACGGCTCCGGCCCACCGCGCCAGCTCACCTACGGGTGGCGGGACAGCGAGCCCCGGTTCTCCCCGGACGGCCGGTGGCTGGCGTTCGTCCGCGCCGAGCGGACCGAGACGCCCGGCGGGCCGGCCCGCACCGGCAAGCCGCAGCTGTGGGTGATGCCGGTCGACGGCGGTGAGCCGCGCCGGTTGACCGACCACCCGCTGCCGGTCGCCGGTGTGGTGTGGAGTCCCGACTCCACCCGGCTGGCGTACACCACCCGGGTGCCGGAACCGGGCCGCTACGGCACCGACAAGGCGGTCGGACCGGAGGCCGAGCCGCCGCGGCGCATCACCACCCTGCGCTACCGGCTGGACAACCTCGGCTACCTGATCGACCGGCGCAGCCACGTCTTCACCGTCGGCCTCGACGGCGGCGAGCCGACCCAGGTCACCAGCGGTGACTTCGACCACGTCGGGGTGGACTGGAGCCCGGACGGCTCGCTGCTCACCTTCGCCGCCGCCCGCCACCCGGACGCCGGCAACGACCTGCGGGTGGACGTGTGGGTGTGCGCACCGGACGGCTCCGGGCTGCGCGCCCTCACCGACGGTGGGCTCGCCGCGGGCCAGCCCCGGTTCACCCCGGACGGTCGGACCGTCTGCTTCGTCTCCAGCACCCTCGGCGACGGCGACCGCCGCGGGGTGTGCCGCAACGTCGGGCTGTGGTCGGTGCCGGTCACCGGCGGCACGCCGCGCCGGCTCACCGACGAGGAGCGGTACCACCTGGCCGGTATGACCGGCGGGACGATCGTGCCCACCGACCGGGGCGTGCTCTTCCCCGACGAGCACCGCGGGTCGGTGCGCCTGCTGCGGGTGCCCTACGACGGCGGCGAGCCCGAGGTCCTCGTCGACGGCGAGCGCCAGGTGGTGGGGGTGGACACCGCCGGCGGCACCGTGGTGGTCACGGTCGGCGACCCGGAGCGTGCCGGGGAGCTCGCGGTGGTGGAGTCGGGCGACCTGCGGGTGCTCACCGACTTCAACGCCGAGTTCGTGGCGCAGGTGAAGCCGCGCCCGATGGTGGAGATCACCGCCAAGGCACCCGACGGCCACCCGGTGCACGGTTGGGTGGTCAAGCCCGAGGGCTCCGGCCCGCACCCGGTGCTGCTCATGATCCACGGCGGTCCGTTCACCCAGTACGGGTGGCGGGTCTTCGACGAGGCCCAGGTGTACGCCGGGGCCGGGTACGCGGTGGTGATGGGCAACCCGCGCGGCTCCTCCGGCTACGGCCAGGCCCACGGCCAGGCGGTGATCGGCAACGTGGGGGAGGTGTCCGCCACCGACCTGCTCGCCCTGCTGGACGCGGCGCTCGACGGCGACCCGTCGCTGGACCGGCAGCGGGTCGGGGTGCTCGGCGGCTCCCACGGCGGGTACATGACCACCTGGATGGCCGCCCACCACGGCGACCGGTTCAAGGCGGCGGTCAGCGAGCGGGCGGTGAACGCGATCGACAGCTTCACCGGATCCTCGGACATCGGCTGGTTCTTCGCCGAGGACCTGTACGGTCCGGATCCCGCGCAGCGGGCCGCCCAGTCGCCGCTGGCCTACGCCGACCGGATCGACATCCCGATGTTGATCATCCACTCGGAGCAGGACTGGCGCTGCCCGATCGAGCAGGCGCAGCGGCTGTACGTGGCGTTGAAGAAGCGCGGGACGCCGGTGGAGATGCTCGTGTTCCCGGGTGAGGGACACGAGCTGTCCCGGTCGGGTCGGCCGCGTCACCGGGTGGCCCGGTTCGAGGCGATCCTCGACTGGTGGCGCCGTCACCTGTGAGATGCCCGGTCGGGTGGACCGCCCGACCGCGGGCCGGCCGGAGCCGGCTCGGCTGAACCGTCGGTGACGGCTGGCGTGGGACGGTCGGGGTCGGGCCCCGCGGCCCGACCGGCGCCGGGGCCCCCCCCCCCGCGCCCGGCGGGGGGGGACGCGCCCCCCCCCCGCCCG
>CAZSNW010000004.1:0-20993 GCA_964608245.1 uncultured Micromonosporaceae bacterium | reverse complement strand
AACGGGGGTGGAGGGCTGGGGTGGGAGGGTCGGGGTCGGGCCCGGGGGCCTACGGGCCGCCGGGCCCGACCCACGTCGCGCTGACGGTCAGGTCCGACCCGACCCGGACCGCGTCGACCAGGTGCTCGTCCGCGGCCACGTACCCGCCGGGCCACACCACCGAGCGGGTGAGCCGGCCGTGCACCACCGCTCCGGCGCCGACCACCGACCGCTCGCAGCGACCGGTCACCGTCGCCGACGCCGCCACCAGGCTGCCGCCGCCGGCGGCGTGCAGGTTCGCCGCCAGGTAGCCGGCCGGGGTGCCGGTGTCGACCGCGTACCCGGGGAACCGGACCACCTCCAGCCGACCCTCCGCCTCCGCCGGCCGCCACACCGCGGTGACCAGTTCCCGCGGTTCGGTCCGCAGGTCCCGCACCCACCGCCACGGCAGCAGCGAGATGCCGACGAACCGGTGACCGGAGAAGGTGCCCGCCTCACCCGGCGGCGCGGGCACCCCGAGCAGCCGCACCGTCTCGCCGTCCCACCCGGCGAGCAGCGCGTCGACCTGCCCGGCGGCGAGGTACGCGTCGGCGTTGGCCACCAGCACGGGCCGGCCGTCGATCCAGTCCCGCAGCCGCACCAGTGCCCCGGCCGTGCCCAGCGGCGGGTCCGGTTCCCGGGACAGGTGGGCGCGCGTACCCAGGTGGTCGGCGAGCTGGTCGGCGAGCCAGGAGGCGTTGACCGCCACCCGGTCGGGGCCGTGCGGACCGAGGCCCGCGAGCCGGCGCAGCATCCGGTCCAGCAGCGGCTCGTTGCCGACCGGGCAGAGCGCCTTGGGGCGGTGCAGGGTCAGCGGCCGCAGGCGGCTGCCGTACCCGGCGGCCAGCACCACCGCGCCCAGGTCGCCGGTGCGCACACCGGTCACGCGGCTCCTCCCGGCAGCGGGGCGCCGGTCGCGTCGTACGCGCCGGCCAGCGGGCCGATCCCGTACCGGCCGAGCAACCGGGCGGTGGACCGGGTCAACGGCGGCAGCTCGTCCACCGGGTGCCAGGCCGCCTCGTGCACCTCCACCCCGTCCGGTCGCAGCGGATGGGTGGAGGCGGGCACCGTGCCGGTGAAGACGATGTCCACCCAGCGGCCGTGGTGGTGGACCACGGCCGCCGGCACCGCCTGCTCCAGCTGCTCCGGCGCAAGCCGCACGCCGCTCTCCTCGGCCAGTTCACGGACCGCGCCGGCCACCGGTGTCTCCCCGCGGGCGAGCAGCCCGGCCGGCAGGCTCCAGCCCCGGTTGCCCGGCTGTCGGACCAGCAGCAGGCGACCCGGATCGGCGGCCTCCCGGTCGCGCAGGATCACCACCGCGCCGACGGTGAAGGTGGGTGTGGCCAGCCGGACCAGGCGGCGGCGTACCGGTTGGGGCAACCGGTAGAACACCGCGTACAGCGCGCTGGCCAGGCGTGCTCTCGGGGTGACAGGACGGCTCACCCGGCCAGGGTAGGCGGTCCACGCGCGCCGTGACCGGACGGTGGGTCCGTGTCGGGCGGTCGGGTGCGACAGCCGGTGACCACCGTGCGCCCCGGATCGCCGGGTACGCCGATCGGGGGAGCACCCACCCCGGTGAGAGAATGAGAACGTGTCCGGAACTGGCACCTCGCCCGATGCCCCCGCGGCGGACGACCCCGCCACGGTGGATCCGACGGCGGAGGACGGGCGGGTGGCCGACGGCCGGCCGGTGGACGGACAGCCACCGGTGGCTGCGGACGGACCGGCCGGTGACCGGGGCGGAGACGACCCGGGCACCACGGTGATGGCGCTGGCACCGGTGCGGTCCCGGGTGGTGGAGCTGGCGGCCGGTGCCATGACCGGGATGGCGGTCCCGGAGATTCCCGCACCGCTGCGGCGCGTGGCCCAGTTCACGCCGCGCCGGCGGGCCAGGCTCGCCGGCGCGCAGATCGCCGCGCAGCTCGCCGGTGACCCGGTGTTCCGGCAGCGCATCGCCGGCCGTGTGGTGGAGACCGCCACCGACGGGTTGGCGGCCGAGATCGCCGCGGGTGGACACCCGGACCTCACGGTCGCCGACCCGGTGGAGGCGGCCGCCCTGGCGTACCTGCTGCGCCCGGCCAACTGGTCGCAGATCGTGGCGGCCGCGGTGGAGGTGCTGCGGCGCGAGCAGGAGCACCAGGAGGTGGCCGCCCAGGTGGCGCGGGCCAACGAGCGGGCCAGCCGCGCCGAGCACGACCTGGCCGTGACCCGGGTCGAACTGGAGAAACTTCGTGGCGAACTCGCCCGCACCCGGGAGGAGCTGACCGCCGCCCGGCAGGAGGTGCGTCGGCTGGCCCGCGAACTGCGGCGGGCGCAGGAGGAGCGCAAGCGGGTCGAGGACCTGCTCGCGACCGAACGGGGAAGGGCCGCCCGGGCCGCCGCCGAGCAGGAGGCGGAGGTGCGGCGGTTACGCGCGCGGCTCGCAGAGTCCGAACGGGCGGTCGGGCAGGCGCGGGCGGCGGCCCGGCAGGCGCGGGCGGTCGACGACATCCGGCTGGGGCTGCTGCTCGACACGGTGGAGCGGGCCGCCCGCGGTCTGCGGCGGGAGCTGGCCCTGGAGCCGCCGGAGCAGCTGCCGGCCGACATCGTGGCCGCGGAGCACGCCGTCACCCCGGTGACGCCGGACCGCCCCCCGCCGCGCGGGCTGGACGCGGACGATCCGGCCCGGTTGGACCACCTGCTCGCGCTGCCCCGCGCCCACCTGCTGGTGGACGGGTACAACGTCACCAAGCGGGGCTTCGGCGAGCTGCCCCTGGAGCAGCAGCGCCACCGACTGGTCACCGGACTGTCCGGGCTCGCCGCCCGCTCCGGGGCCGAGGTGACGGTGGTGTTCGACGGGGCCGAGCGGCAGCACGGCCTGCCCGCGCCGCCGCGCGGCGTGCGGGTGCTGTTCTCCCTGCCCGGGCAGACCGCCGACGACCTGATCCGTGAGCTGGTCCGGGAGGAGCCGGGCGGCCGGCCGGTGGTGGTGGTCTCGTCGGACCGCGAGGTCGCCGACGGCGTACGGCGGGCCGGCGCCTACCCGCTACCCGCCGACGTGCTGCTGCGGCGCCTGGAGCGGGCGTGAGGCGACGACGGTAGGAGATGTCGATGCGCACGTTGTGGGTGACCAATGACTTCCCGCCCCGTGCGGGCGGCATCCAGTCGTTCGTCTACCACCTGGTGGTACGGCAACCCGCCGGCTCGGTGGTGGTGTACGCCTCCGACTACCCGGGCGCGGCAAAGTTCGACGCCCGTCAACCGTTCCCGGTGGTGCGTGAGGACACCCGGGTGCTGCTCCCCACCCCGGCGGCCGGCCGGCGCGCGGTCGCCCTGGCCCGGGAGTACGGCTGCGAGGCGGTGGTCTTCGGCGCCGCGGCGCCGCTGGGCCTGCTCGCCCCCCGGCTGCGTCGGGAGGCCGGCATCCGGCGGGCGGTGGCGCTCACCCACGGGCACGAGACCGGGTGGGCGATGCTGCCCGGCGCCCGCCAGGTGCTGCGCCGCATCGGTGTCGGGCTCGACGCCATGACCTACCTGGGGTCGTACACCAGGACGCGGCTCGCCCCGGTGCTGGAGAAGGTGACCGACCTGCGGTGGCTGGCGCCCGGGGTGGACACCGACACGTTCCGGCCCGACGTGGACGGTACGCCGGTCCGGCGGCGGTACGGCCTGGAAGGGCGGCCGGTCGTGGTGTGCGTGTCCCGGCTGGTGGCCCGCAAGGGGCAGGACACCCTCATCCGCGCGCTACCCGCTTTGCGCCGCGGGGTCGGCGACGTGGCACTGCTGCTCGTGGGGGACGGGCCGTACCGCTCCCGGTTGGAGCGGCTGGCCCGCCGGCACCGGGTGGCCGATCACGTGATCTTCACCGGCACGGTCCGGGACGACGAGATGGCCGCCCACTACGCCGCCGGGGACGTCTTCGCGATGCCGTGCCGCACCCGGTGGGCCGGGGTGGACGTGGAAGGGCTCGGCATCGTCTACCTGGAGGCGTCGGCCACCGGGCTGCCGGTGGTGGCCGGGGACTCCGGCGGCGCGCCGGAGGCGGTCCGGCACGGCGAGACCGGGTACGTGGTGGACGGTCGGGACCTGTCGACTCTGGTGGACCGGCTGGCCACCCTGCTCACCGACCGGGAGCTCGCCTCCCGCATGGGGGCGGCCGGCCGGGGGTGGGTGGTCGCCCAGTGGCGGTGGGACCTGCAGGCGGCGCGGTTGCAGGAGCTTCTCACCGCTCCGGTGCCGGAGTCCCGCGGCCACTGAGGGCGGCGGGCTTCCCGCGTCTGCGGTGCGGCCCGACCGTGGTCCGGCGGATCGGTGCGACAGGGTGAACCGGAGAGGGGGGCCGCTGCGTCAATGACCGGGGGACCGGTGGCCACCCGGGTTCCTCCCTCGGACCGTCAACGTTGCACCGGATGACATGGGGACTCGGACGACCATCGCACGCGCGGTGACGCTGGTGGCCCTGGCAGGGCTCACCGCGGCGGCGTGCACCACCGGCGATCCCGCCGTGCCGTCGACGGCCGGGCAGGAGGACGCCCGCTGGCCGGAGGAACTCACCGTCGAGCTCGACCTGTCCGACCACCCCGACACGGTCCTCTACCTGCTGGCCGGTCCCGCGGACCGGTCGTCCACGGTCCCGCTCCTCGAGGTCTACCGGTTCGATGCAGGACAGCCGACCGCCCGCCGGCTGACCCACAGCACTGTCGGCACCGGCGTCGGTGTGTCATGGCTGTCCGCCGCCACCGACGTGGTCGCGCTGGCCGACGCGGCCACCGGCCGGGACGAGATCGTGTTCCTCGTCGGGGAGCAGCGGCTGCCGCTCGCCGGGGAGCCGCCGGGCACCCGGGCCTTCGCACCCACCGTGCACCCCGACGGCCGCGTGCTGTACACCCGGTTGAACGGATCCGACGATCCGCTCCGACCGGTGTCCGACCTCGTCGTGCGAGACCACCCCGGGGCACAGACACAGGTCCCCTACACCGTGCCGGCGCGGGCGATCGGTGTCTGGGGGCCGGACGACACCATCGTCGTCCTCGTCACCCCCCACCGGGACCGGCCCCGGGATCCGCACGAGGTGCGGGTGGTCGACCCGGCGACCGGCGAGGCCCGGCGTCTCGACACGGGCCCGGTCGACCCGACCAACCTCCTCGGTCATCCCGAGGCGAGGTACGTGGTGGCCAACGACGCGCGGAGCGGCAGGGCGGTCCTCGTCAACGTCCGACATGGCACCGTCGCCCCGCTGCCGCACGGCTGGCTCGGGCTGTGCTTCGACCCGACCGGTACCCGCCTGCTGGTCGGCGACGGCGGCGAACTCGCGTTGGTGTCACCGGAGGCCCCCGACCGCCTGCAGCCTGTCGGTCGGGTGCCCGGGATGGTGGTCGAGCGGTGCGCCTGGGTCGAAGGCGGTGGGAGGTGATCCCCTGCGGTCGCCGTCAGAACTTGGGGGCGTCCGGCGCCTCGAGCAGCCCCAGCCGCAGCGCGGTCATCAGCGCCTGCGCCCGGTTGGCCGCACCCAGCTTCTCGTACAGCTTCGAGATGTGGGTCTTGGCGGTGGACTCGCTGACGAACAGCTGCTTGGCGATCCCGGCCACGCTCATGCCGTCGGCCAGCAGCTTGAGCACCTGGCTCTCGCGGGGCGACAGCTGCGGCCCGGACGGCGCCAGCCGGCGCTTCATCGCCTCGGCCAGGTCGGCGGCGGTGAACGCCTGCGGCGCGGAGGCGGCGTGCCGGGCGGCCGCCACCACCTCCTCGGCCGGCGCGGTCTTGGGCACGAACGCGCTGGCACCCGCCTCCAGCGCGCCGAAGAGCTGGTCGTCGCCGGCGTACATGGTCAGCACCACGATGCCCACGGTGGTGCTGCTCTTGCGCAGGGTGCGGGTGATGTCCAGGCCGCTGCCGTCCGGCAGGCGCAGGTCGGTGATCACGACGTCCGGGTTGAGCGCGTTGAACAACCGTAGCGCCTCGGCGGCCGTGCCCGCCTCGCCCACGACCTCGAACTGGCGGTCGCGCTCGAACGCGTGCCGCAGGCCCTTGCGCACAAGGTCGTGGTCATCGATCAGGAGCACCCTGGTCGTCCGGGTGCCGCTGGCACTACTGCTGGACATGCGCGCTTGCCTTCCCTCTGGTGTTGCCAAACAACCTACCGTCCCGCGTCACGCCCCAGTACCACGGCCACCGTGGTACCGCGCGGATGCCGCGGCCTGATCTCCAGCCTGCCCCGGATACGTTGAGTCCTCTCCTCCATGATCGCAAGACCGTAGCGGCCGTCCGGACGCTTCTCCGGCATCCCCTGTCCATCATCCGACACCACGATCTGGGCGGTGGGGGGATCGACGGCGCAGGTCACCCACAGGTTCGTCGCCCCGGCGTGCTTGCGCGCGTTGGTGATGGCCTCCTGGGCGATCCGGAGCAGCTCCGCCTCGACCGCGGCCGGCAGCCGGGCGGTGGACTCGTCCAGCGACAGGTGGACGCGCAGACCGGCCGAGGCGCCCACGGTCCGCGCGTACTCGGCGATCGCGGCGGCCAGGCCGCCGTGCCGGTCCACCTCGCTGCGCAGTTCGAACAGGCTGAGTCGCAGCTCGGTGATGACCCGGGTCACCTCCGACCGCAGCTGCTTGAGCTCACGTTCGGCGTCCTCGGCGCCGGGGGGCAGGGCGGCCAGGGCGTTGTCGATGCCGTAGCCGACCATGACCAGCTCCTGCGCGATCCCGTCGTGGATCTCCCGCGCCAGACGCTGCCGCTCCTCGTTGGTGGCCAGCGACCGGACCTCGTCGAACAGCAGCGCCGCCTCCAGCCGCAGCGCCGCCGGCGCGGCCAGCGCCCGCACCTGCTCGACCACCGCCGGCGGGTACGCGCCGGCGGCGTCGGTCTCCATCGTCAGCAGCCCGATCGTGCGTACACCGGCCACCAACGGCACCACCAGGGCGGAGACGTCCCCGCCCGGGCGGGAGCGGGTCTGGGACCGGTGGGCGACCTGCGGCTGCTGGGTGGCCCACGCGTCGGCGATGGCGGTGTCGGCGTCCAGCGACATCTCCCAGTCGACCCGGTCCTCGCCGTGCTCGACCATCACCACCAGCCGGCCGCCGTTGCTGCCGGTCATCACCGCCGCCCGGTCCATGGGCGCGACCTTGCGCACGTCCTCCAGCAGGTGTTCGGCGATACCGCCCGGGTCCAGGGTGGCGCCGGGCAACCGGCGGGCCACGCTGCGCAGCTGGGTCAGCAGTCGGGTGGCCTCGGCGTACGGCTGGGCGGAGAGCCTCGCCACCAGAGAGCGGCGCAACTGGACGGCGGCGAAGGTGCCCAGCGCCGCGAGCATCAGCCACTGGCCGCCGGCGGCCAGGTACCCGGGCTGGCGGAGCAGCGGCCCGTCCGGGTCGGGGACCAGCACCCCGGCCGCCACCAGGGTCGCCGCGCCCGCCGCCACCAGCAGCCAGGCCTCCCGGGTGCGGCGCCGCAGCGACGCCGACACCAGCGGCACCGCCACGTAGGGGAGGACGGCCGCGGCGCCGAACCCGGCCGGCACGGTGCCGTGTCGGTTGGCGGCGGCGGCGACCACGCCGGCGGCGAGCCCCGCCACCACGATCTCCGCCAGCCGACCCACCGGGCCGAGCCAGCGGTGGTCGGCGGCGAGTGTGGCCACCGCGCCGGGGACCGCGAGCAGCGCCACCCAGGCCAGCTGCCAGGCGTCCCTGGTCACGAGCAGCACGCCCCCGGCCACCGCGGCGAGCAGCACCAACCGCACCGCGGTGACCACCCGCTGAGGCGCCGGCCCGGGGGGAGGAACGTCGGGGTCGATCCCGACGTCGGGGTCAGCGCCGGTAGATCGCCTCAATCTCCTCGGCATACTCCTTCTGCACCACGCCGCGACTGACCTTCATCGTAGGTGTCAGTTCGCCACGCTGCTCGTTGAAGTCCCCGGGCAGGATACGGAACTCCCGGATGGACTCGGCGCGGGACACGGCGCGGTTGGCGTACGCGACCGCGTCCGCCACCTCCTTCCGCAGCGCGGGGTCGTCGCGGACCTCGGCCGCGGTGGCGTCCGGTGGCCGGCCGTGCTCGGCCAGCCACTCCGGCAGCGCCTCCTCGTCCAGGGTGACCAGGGCGGCCACGAACGGGCGCCGGTCGCCCACCACCACCGCCTGGCTGATCAGCGGGTGGGTACGCAACCGCTCCTCCAACACCGCCGGCGAGACGCTCTTGCCGCCGGCGGTGACGAACTGCTCCTTGATCCGGCCGGTGACGGTGAGGAACCCGTCGTCGTCCAGCCGTCCCAGGTCCCCGGTGCGCAGCCACCCGTCGGCGTCGAGCACCTGGGCGGTGGCGGCCGGATCGCGCCAGTAACCGGCGAACACCACGTCACCGCGCACGAGGATCTCGCCGGTGTCGGCGGTGCGGACCGACACCCCGGGCAGCGGGCGCCCCACGGTGCCGACCCGGGTGGCGTCCGGGCTGTTCACCGTCACCGCCGGCGAGGTCTCGGTCAACCCGTACCCCTCGTAGACGGGCAGCCCGGCGCCGCGGAAGAAGTGGACCAGCCGTTCCGACAGCGGGGCGCCGCCGCTGACCGCGGCGGTGCACCGGCCACCGAGTGCCCGGCGCAGCGCGCGGTAGACCAACCGGTCGTACAGCCGGTGCCGCAGCTCAAGCCACGCCCCGGGGCCGCCGGTGGCCTCCTGCGCCCGGCTGTACGCCACCGCGACGGCGTCCGCCCGGCGGAACACCGCGCCCCGCATGCCCCCGCCCGCCCGCCGCTGCGCCGCCTCGTGGATCTTCTCGAACATCCGGGGGGCGGCCAGCAGGAACGTGGGCCGGAACACCGGCAGCTGACCGGCCGCCTGCCGTGGATCCGGCAGCAGACCCAGCCGGGCCCCGGCGTGCAGGCAGCCGAACTGCACCAGCCGTGCGAAGGCGTGGGCCAGCGGCAGGAACAGCAGGGTCGCCGCGTCCGGGGCGCGGAACAGGAAGTCGAGGCGCGCCACCGCGTTGCCCACCTCGGCGAGCAGGTTCCGGTGGGTCAGCATGCAGCCCTTGGGCCGACCGGTGGTGCCCGAGGTGTAGACGATCGTCGCCAGGTCGTCGGCGCGCGCCCGGCGCCGGCGGTCGGCCACCTCCTCCGGTCGGACCGGCCCCGGGTCGAGCCGGGCCAGGTCACCGTCGTCCAGGCACCACACCCGGTCGGACACACCGGTGATCGCCCGCACCTGGTCGGCCTGGTCGCGGGTCTCCACCACGCAGACGGTCGGTTCCGCGTCCTGGAGGATCCACGCCAGCTGCTGCTCCCCGGCGGTGGGGTAGACCGGTACGGTGACCGCGCCGCAGGCCAGGACGGCGTAGTCGACCAGGGTCCACTCGTAGCGGGTGCGGCTCATCAGCGCCACCCGGTCGCCCGCGCGTACCCCGGCGGCGATCAGGGCCTGCGCGGTGCGGACCACCTCGTCACGGAACGCCGCGCAGTCGATGTCACGCCACCCGTCGTCGGTCGGCCACGCCAGCAGCCGCCGGTCGGGGCGCTGCTCCGCGTTGCGCCACACCGCGTCGGTCAGGTGGGCGTCGTCCTCGACCGTGACCGCCTTCGGCACCGACACGGTCCCTGTCCGGGGTTCGCCCATGCCCCGCCGGTACCCGCGGGTGGGCGGTGCCATGCGGCAGGGCGCGCGGCGGCGCACCTTCGCCCGGCCACGGCGTCGACGTCCGGATCCCGGTGGTCCCGCAGGGTACGTGCGTGCTGGGCGGTCTCGGGTAACCTGCCCGCATGGCGGAGTCGTCGACCCGGTCGATCGTGATCGACGCGCCGGCCGCCCGGGTGGCGGAGGTGATCTGCGACTTCCCACGCTATCCGGAGTGGACCGGCGCGGTGCGCTCGGCCGAGGTGGTGGAGCGGTCGGCGGACGGGTCCGCCCAGCGGGTGCGGTTCGTGCTCGACGCCGGCCCCGTCCGCGACGAGTACGAGCTGGTCTACGACTACGCACCGGACCTGTCCTCGATCCGGTGGCGGCTGGCCGCGCCGTCCACCGTCCAGCGGTCCCAGGACGGCTCGTACGACCTGGTGGACAACGGCGACGGCACCTGTACGGTGACCTACACCCTGCGGGTGGAGCTGGCGGTACCCATGCTGGGGATGCTCCGCCGCAAGGCGGAACGGGTGATCATGGACACCGCGTTGAAGGAACTCAAGCACCGGGTCGAGTCGCTCGGCCCGACAGGGCGGGAGGCGGCGGATGGGTACGACGGCCGGTGACCGGTCGGCCGGGGCGGGCGGCCTGCGGCCGGACGCGGTCCGGCGCGAGGCGCAACGGCTGGTGAGCACCGGGTTCGCGGCGTTGTCGGCGGCCGCCAACCGGATCGGGGCGCGGGCGCGGGCGCGCGGTGGACCGATCGCGACCGGGTACGACGCGCTCGGCGACATGCTGTTCGGTCCGGCGGGCCGCCACCGGGTGGCGACCGACGCGGAGGAGTGCTGCCGGTGCCCGGTCTGCCGGGTGATCGCCGCCGCCCGTCGGCCCGACCCGGTGATGGTGGGGCGGCTGGCGACCGGGGTGGGACGCCTGGCCGAACAGGTGGCCCGGGCGGCCGGCACGCTGGCCGCGGTCGTCGCCCCGCCGCAGGGCCCGTCGGCCGGTACCACCGGCCGGGGTGACCGGGACGCCGGCGTCGACCCGTGGGCCGCTGCGACCGGAGCCGCCGCCTGATGGACACCGGGGACCTGATGGACGCCGAGGACATGTCGTTCGGCCCGCGGTGGCAGTCCACGTACGACCGCGGTGCCACCGTCTGCGTGATCGGCGCGGGCGCCAGTGGCCTGCTGGCCACCAAGAACCTGCTGGAGCACGGGTTCGGGGTCGACTGCTACGAGCGCGAGACGCAGGTCGGCGGTGCGTGGAACTGGCGGCACGAGCGCAGCCCGGTCTACGCCACCACCCACCTGGTCTCCTCGCGGGTGGGCACCGAGTTCCCCGACTTCCCCATGCCGGACCGGTGGCCGGACTACCCGCACCACAGTTACGTGCTGGAGTACCTCAACCGCTACGCCGACCACTTCGACCTGCGCCCCCACATCTGGTTCGGCACCGAGGTGGTGCGGGTGGAGCCGGCCGTGGACGGCCGGTGGGAGGTGACCACCCGCAGCACCGGCGGGGTGACCGAGCGGACCCACCGGTACGCCGCGGTCGTGGTGGCCAACGGCCACCTGTGGCACCCGCACCTGCCGACCTACCCCGGGATGGAGGACTTCCTCGGCGAGGTGGTGCACGCCTCGGCGTTCAAGGAACCGGCGATGCTGCGCGGCCGCCGGGTGCTGGTGGTGGGCGGCGGCAACACCGGCTGCGACATCGCGGTGGAGGCCGCCCGGCACGCGGCCCGCTGCTGGCACTCCACCCGACGCGGATACCGCTACCTGCCGAAGCTGGTCGCCGGGCGGCCGCTGGACCAGGTCAACGAGCTGGTGCTCGCCACCCGCCTGCCGGTGCGGGTACGGCAGTGGCTGCTGCACGCGGCGCTGCGGGTGCTGGTGGGGGACCAGCGCCGCTACGGGCTGCCGCGCCCGGACCACCGGGTCTACGAGTCCCACCCGGTCGTCAACAGCCAGCTGCTCGACGAGATCCGGCACGGCCGTATCACCCCGGTGCCGGACGTCGCCCGGTTCCTTCCCGAATCGGTGGAGCTGGCCGACGGTGCGCGCATCGAGCCGGACCTGGTGGTCCTCGCCACCGGCTACCGGCCCCGGTTCGAGTTCCTCGACCCGCAGCTGCTGGGCACCGACGCGGACGGCCGGCCCCGGCTGCCGTTGCACCTGTTCAGCCCGCACCACCCCACCCTGGCCGTGGTGGGACTGCTGCAGCCGGACAGTGGGCTGTTCCCCCTGGTGCACTGGCAGACCGTGGTCGTCGCCCGCTGGCTGAGGCTGCGGGAGCGGGCACCCGGGCGGGCGGCGGCCCTGTGGTCCCGTCTGGCCGTCCTGGCCGACCGGCGGTGGTACGAGGCGCGGCCGGTGGACAGCGAGCGGCACTGGTTCGAGGTCGGTCACGTCCGGTACCTGCGGGCGCTGCAGCGCCTGCTCGACGAGCTGGAGCCCGTCCGATGATCCGTCGCCCCCGCGCCCCCCGCATCCTGCGCCGGCTCGACCTCGCGCTGCCGGTCCGACCGGTCCGCCGCGAGGTGCTCGCGGCCCGGCCCGCGGTCGACGAGGGTCGGCCGCCGGTGCTGTTCGTCCACGGGTTCGGCGCCGGTGCCTGGGTCTTCGCCGACTGGCTGGACCGCACCGCCGCGCGCGGGTTCCCGGCGTACGCGGTGAGCCTGCGCGGCCACGGCGGAAGCCAGCACGCCCGCCGGGCCACCCTGCGCGCGTACGCGCACGACGTGGTCCAGGTGGCCGCGGAGCTGCCCCGACGGTGCGTGCTGGTGGGGCACGGCGCCGGGGCGCTGGTGGTGGCCCGGGCCGCGGCGCGCTACCCGGCGCGCGCGGTGGTGCTGGCCGCACCCGTGTTCGGCGGCTGGGCCGGCGGCTGGGGTCTGCTCGGGCGCGCCCTGCTGCGCAACCCGGTCGGGACCGTGCCGGCGGTGTTCGGCGGTCCGTTGCGGCTGTCCCGACGGCAGCTGTTCAGTCACCAGATGCCCGCCGACCTCGCCCACACCTACCGGCGGCGGATGGGGCGGGCCGGGGTGCTGGCCCAGTGGCAACTGCTGGCGCACCGGTCCGTGCCACCGCCGGTCGGCGACCCGCCGGTCCTGGTGCTGGGCAGTCCGCAGGACGCCGTGGTGCCCGCCGGGGCGTTGGCCCGGGTGGCGCGCCGGTTCGGCGGATCCCCGCTGCTGTTCCCCGGGCTGGGGCACGCGCTGATGCTGGACGCGGGGTGGCAGGAGCCGATCGAGGCGGTCCTGGACTGGCTGGAGAAGGCCACCGGCTGACCGGCGGGTGCATCGCGGCCGGGTCGACCGGCGGGAAGCCGGGGGCCGGCGCTCCGGCGGACGGTCAGACCTGCGCCCCGTCGTCCGTCGGCGGGTCCTCCTCGCGGGTCGGCCGCAGCCGCAGGATCAACGCCACCGCACCGGCGGAGATCGCCACGAGCCCGATCAGGACCGCGTCGTCGCGGGGCACCGGACCCACCCCGTTGGGGGAGAGGAACATCACCAGCCCGATCAGGATCGCCAGGACGCCGAAGACCGCCTGCCGGGAGGGGCGGGGCAGCGGCGGGGGCGGTGGCGGCTCGAACCGCTCCGACTCGGGGACCTGCTCGTCCGGCAGGTCGGCGCCGAACGTGTCCAGACCCTCCAGCAGCGACCCTTCCACGTACCCCTGGGCGTCCAGCGGCACCGTCCGGGCCGGCCGCACCGGTTCGTCACCCGCGGCTACCGGTCGGACCGTCTCCCCGGGCCGCAGCTCCTCCGCCTCCGGCCAGGGCACCTCGCCCGGGTCGACCGGGCGGTCGAAGGCGGCGACGATCCCGTCGAACACGGCGTCCAGCGCCCTGGGGTCGGCCGGGTCCGGGCTGCGGCCGGTGCCGGCGGGATGCCCGGTCGCGGCCGGGTCGATCCGCCCGCCGACGACCCCGGCCGTGCCGACCGGATCGGCGCCGCGTGGCCCGGCGGGCCCCTCCGGCGAGGGGCTGCCGTCGGGGTCGCCGGCGTGTGGCCCGGTCGCCGGCCCTCCGGACGCGTCGTCCTCCTGCTGTTCGACGGCGAGCCGACGCAGCAGCTCGCGGACGGTCGCGAGGTGCGCCCGGTCGGCGTACAGCCGGTCGGTGGGGCGGACGGGCACCACCGCCTCGCGGGTCACCGGGTTGACGTCGATCGTCGGCTGCAGGTAGGCCGCGATGCCCTGGGCGCCGAGCAGCTCGAGCACGTGCTCGCCGACCCGCGGATCCAGGTCACCGACCGGCGCGTAGTCCGTCGCCTTCAGGCCGTTGTCCCGCCGGCCCCGACGCGGTTCCACGGCGAGGTCTCCTCTCGGTTCGGCCTCCCTGTGGTCGCAATGGTGCCACGGGCCGACGCTGAGCGGAACCGGCCCCCGCTAGGCTTCGGATGACCGATCGCGAAGAGGGACCCTCGTGCTGCTGTACTGGCTGTTGAAGTGGGTGCTGCTCGGCCCGTGGCTGAGGCTTATCTTCCGGCCGGTGGTCGAGGGCCTCGAACACGTCCCGAAGCGTGGCCCGGCGATCATCGCCAGCAACCACCTGTCGTTCTCGGACTCGATCTTCCTGCCCCTGGTGGTCCGACGGCGGGTGACGTTCGTGGCCAAGGCCGAGTACTTCACCGGCCGGGGGATCAAGGGCTGGCTGGTGCGGATGTTCTTCACCGGCACCGGCACCATCCCGGTCGACCGCACCGGTGGCCGGGCCGCCCACGCCGCGCTGCGTACCCAGCAGCGGGTGCTGCAGGCGGGGCAGCTGGCCGGCATCTACCCGGAGGGGACCCGCTCCCCGGACGGCCGGCTCTACCGGGGCAAGACCGGGGTGGCCAGGCTCGCGCTGGAGACCGGGGCGCCGGTGGTGCCGTTGGCGATGCTCAACTCCGATGAGATCCAGCCGCCGGGCAAGCTGCTGCCGCGGATCCGTCGGGTCCGGATGCGGTTCGGGGCGCCGCTGGACTTCAGCCGGTACGCCGGGATGGCCGGCGACCGTTTCGTGGAGCGCGCGGTGACCGACGAGATCATGTACCGGCTGATGGAGCTGTCCGGGCGGGAGTACGTCGACGTGTACGCCCAGAAGATCAAGGCGGCCGCCGCCCAGAGCGGCTCCGGGGCTCCGTCGGCCCCGACCACGACCGCGGCGCCGGCCCGGCCGGCCGGGGGAGAGGAGCGGGAGGAACCCGCCCAGGTCGCCGGCTGAGCCGGCCGGCCGACGGTCCGGTCGTCCCGCCCTCCGGTGGCGTCGTCACCCGGTGGGGCCGGGGTGCGCCAGCTCCAACAGGCCCGGTGCGCCGGCCCGCTCGGCGAACGCGCGTACCTCGGCCAGCACCGGCGCGGCGCGCTCCGTGTCACCGGCCCGCCGGTAGGCGTCGGCGGCCAGCGCCAGCGACAGCATCCGGTCGGTGACCGCCGGGATGTCCCCGTGCAGGGTCGCCGCGGCCAGGTGCTCGTCCCCGGCCGAGCGCGGGTTGTCGGCGATGAGCACCGCGCCGGTGACCGTGTGCAGCGCAGCCGACGACCACCGGGTCTGGCGCGGCTGGGCGGCCAGCGCGTCGCGCAGCAGCTGGGCCGGCACCGGGCCGGACAGCGCCGCCGCGTACGCCGCCGCGCACACCCACTCGCCCGAGGCGAGCACCGGCACCGGGCGCCACGAGTCGACCAGCTCGGCGAGCAGCCCGGTGGCGCGCTCGTGCTGCTGCTGGAGGGCGAGCGTGAGCGCCTCCCACGCCAGCGCCGTCCAGAGCGGACGGCGGAAACCGCTGGCCCGGGCGATGGCGAGCGCGTCGGCCTCCTGCGGCGGCGTCGGCTCCCGGCGCAGGATCCGGACGCAGGCGCGCAGCCGGGGCAGCCGGATGTCGCCCCACTGCCAGCCGGGGGTGGCGACGAACGCGTCGGCCGCTCGGGCGAGCGCGTCGAAGTCCCCGTGGAAGTACGCGCGCATCGCCTCGGCGGTGTAGCCGGTGGCCAGGGTGTGCCCGCCCTGGACCTCGTCGGCGAGCTCCTCGGCGAGCAGCGCCTCCGACCGACGCCAGTCGCCCTCCTCCTGGAACGCCGACGCGAGGTTGCGGACGGCCCGCCGCAGGGCGAGCAGGCCGCGGCGCCGGCACAGCTCCACCACCTCGGTCAGCTCGTCCATCGCGTCCTTCTCGCCGGCGTAGAACCGGGCGGTGGCGGTGGTGATCCGGGCGTTGGCCTGCGCCTCCAGCAGCCCGAGCCGACCGGCGATCGCGGCGGCGGGCTCCGCCGCCCCGGACCCCGGGTGCCGGTCGGAGGCCCGCCGGTGCAGCCGGCCCAGCTCCGCGTACGCGTCCACCTTCTCGGGGCTGTCCGGCAGCGGGTCGAACAGGGCGGCCGCCCGCTCCAGGTGGGCCAGTGCGGTCGGACGGTCCGCCCGCAACCAGGCCGCCTGGCCGAGCAGGGTCCAGGCCCGGGCCTGGTCCGCCGGGTCGCCGTCGACCGACAGCCGCTCCGCCAACGCGGCCAGCCGGGCCTCCCCACCCTCGGCGAGGAACGTGGAGCGGTCCCGGTGGAACGCGATCTCGGCGGCGAGCAGCTCCAGACGTAACCGTTCGCCCAGTTCGGCGTCGGAGCACAGCGACAGGGCCCGTTCGGTGTAGCCGGCGGCGGTGTCCAGCGCGTGCAGAGCGTACGCCCGCCGGGCGGCCAGGTGCAGGGCGGCGCGGGCGGCCGCCGCCCTGGCCGGGGTGGCGACGCCGAGCGTGCGGGCGATCTCGTGCGCCGCCCACCGGTGGTGGGCCAGCACCTCGGTGGCCTGCCCGGAGGTGTCCGACCCGTCCCGCCGGGCCAGCGCCTCCAGCCAGACCGCGGCCCGCTCGTGCCGCGCCACCCGCTCGGCGCGCGGCAGCCGCTGGTAGCAGACGTCCCTCACCAGGATGTGCCGGAACCGGAACTCGGTCTCACCGGCCACGCTCGACTCCGGTTCCTGGACCACGAACTCCCGCTGCTCCAGCCGGTGCAGCGCGTGCTCCACCGCCTCGCGCGGGTGACCGAGGGTGGCAGCGACCGCGCCCGACCAGAACCGGTCCCCGATCACCGCGGCCGCCTGGAGCACCGACCGGTCCGCCGGATCGAGCAGGTCCAACCGGTTGGCGATCACCGCGTGGACGCTGTCCGGTGTGGGCAGATCCGCCGGGGGCCACCCGTCGTCGGTGGCCGGGGACGTGCCACGCTGCAGCAGCATCCGCACGTACTCCCGGGCGTACAGCGGGTTGCCACCGGCGAGCTCCACCAGCGGCGCCAGGAGCTGCGGATCGGTGTCGTGGCCGAACAGGTGGCGGTACAGCGCGATGATGCCGGAGTCCGCCAGCGGCGAGAGGGTCACGGTCACCGAACCGGCGATCGTGCCGGCCCAGCTTGCGTTCCGCTCCACCACCTCGGGGCGGGCGGTGGCCAGGACCAGCAGCGGCACGTCGGCCGGCGTGGTCGCCGCCAGCAGCTCGATGAAGCGCAGCATCGGCTCGTCGGCCCAATGCAGGTCCTCGAAGACCAGCACGGTGGGGCCGCGCCGGGCGACACCGACGAGGAACCGTCGCCAGGCCGACTCCGCCTCCCCGGCCGGCAGGCCGGCGCCGGGCAGCCCGACCAGCGGCCCGAGCGCCCGCGCCAGCTGGTCGGCGTCGGCGTCCGGCACCACCCGCCGGGCCGCCTCCATCAGCCGTTGGCGGGCGACCGGCTCCGGGTCGGTGTCGAGGATCCCGGCCTCGGCCGCGACGATGTCGGCCAGCGCCGCGTAGGTGACGTTCTCGCCGAACGGCCGGCACTGTCCGGTGTGCCAGGTCACCGGTTCGCCGAGCTGTCCGGCGACCCGGCGCAGCTCCCGGACCAACCGGCTCTTGCCGATGCCCGCCTGACCGAACAGGGTGACGAGCTGCGGGGTGCGGCTGGCGACCGTGCGACGCAGGCTGCCCGCCAGCAGCGACATCTCGTGCTCCCGGTCGAACAGCGGGGTGTCGTCGGGCGGGGCGGGTGGTCGGGTGTCCGCCCCGAGCGCCAGCCACACCTCGGTGGGGGTGCGCCGGCCACGTAGCAGCACCGGCGGCTGCGGGCGGTAGCGGATCGTGTCGGCGGTCAGCGCCCGGGTGGTGCCGCACACCAGCACCCCGCCCTCGGGCGCGGCCGCCTGC
Source organism: uncultured Micromonosporaceae bacterium (assembly GCA_964608245.1). Taxonomy (GTDB): domain Bacteria; phylum Actinomycetota; class Actinomycetes; order Mycobacteriales; family Micromonosporaceae; genus Natronosporangium. The sequence goes on along the minus strand of CAZSNW010000004.1, from coordinate 3,233 downwards.
AGCCGGGCGGCGGTGGTCACCACATCGCCGGCGACGATCGCCTGGCCGCCGTCCCGCGCCGCGGCCAGGTCCACCAGCGCCTCACCGGTGGCCACGCCGATCCGGAAGCCCGGCCGGTCCGGGCCGCCCATCGCCTCCGGCAGGGCCCTCTGCAGCTCCAGCGCGGCGCGGACGCAGCGCACCACGTCGGTCTCGGTGGCCACCGGCGCGCCGAACAGCGCCATCACCGCGTCGCCTACGTATTTCTCCACCACGCCGCCGTACTGCCGGACCACCCGGCGGGCCGTGGCGTAGAAGCGGATCTGGAGCTCACGCACCATCTCCGGATCGGCCCGTTCGGCGTACGAGGTGAACTCGACCAGGTCGACGAAGAGGACGCTGACGCGGCGACGGTCCTCGGTGAACGCCTCCGGCAGGTCGTCGGTACGCGGTGCGCCGCAGCCGGTGCAGTAGGTGACGGCGGCAGGCAGCGACCGGCCACAGTAGCGGCACTCGGGGCTCAGTGCGGCACCGCAGCCACCGCAGTACTGGTCGCCGTCGGCGCTGGCGCGTCCGCACCGGCCACACACCACGTCTGCGAGTATGCCCACCACGTCACACTGTCGGAAACCCGTCTGATGGACAGTCGACGGTCGGCCGCACGGTCCCGGTCGCTCGCGTTACGCTTCCCGGTCGACGCCGCGGGCTGCCCGCGGTGTACAGCCCGTCGACTGGCGAGGGGAGATCCATGGTGTACGTGCGGCTGGAGGGCGACTGGACCGACCCGGAGGGCACCATCCACCGGGCCGGGGCGATGGTCGATGTGGATGCGGCGACGCTGGCCAGGCTCCAGGCGCACGGGCTGGCCGCCGACCCGGACGAGGGCGGCAGCGTCCACAGCTGGGCCGGTCCGACGGGAAACCCGGGCGGCGACGGCTCCGACGGCGGGTCCGGCGACGGTGGGGGCGCCGACGGTGGCTCCGGGGACGGTGGATTCGGGAGCGGTTCCGGGGGGAGCGGCTCGGGGGGTGGCGACACCGACAGTTGGGCCGGGCCGACCGGCGGCGGCGGGGGGACCGACAGCTGGGCGGGCCCGACCAGCATCGGGGAAGGGACCGAGGGCTGGGTGGGCCCGACCGGCGTCGGGGACGAGGCCGAGGGCTGGGTGGGCCCGACCGGTGGCCGGGAAGGAACTGAAGGCTGGGTGGGCCCGACCGGCGTCGGGGAAGGGACCGAAGGTTGGGTGGGCCCGACCGACGAGAGCGGCGAGATCGTCTGACGTGCGTCGCCGGTGGCGCCCGTCGGGCCACCGGCGACGCACACCCGTCACCGCGCCCGGGTCACCGCACCCGGTGGCCCGGCGGCCGTGCGGGTCAGTCGTGCTCCGGCATCCCGGCGCGACGACGCAGCGCGGCCAGGTTGGTGATGACGATCCGTCGGCCCTCGGTGCGCAGCCACCCCCGGGCGGCGAACGACCCGATGGCCTGGTTGACGCTCTGCCGGGAGCCGCCGGCCATCTCGGCGAGCTGGCTCTGGTTGAGCTCGATGGTCACCATCGGTGCCTGTCCGCCGCCGGCCAGTCGCACCAGGGTCTTGGCCACCCGGCCGGGCAGGTCGAGGAAGACGTGGTCGGCGTTCTGCTCGGTGAGCCGCCGCACCAGCGCACCCAGTGAGCGCAGCACCGCGTCCAGGATCGACGGGTGCGTGTGCACCAGCTCCAGGAACGCCGCCCGCGACAGCGCCAGGGTCGCGCAGTCCTCGATGGCCTCCGCCGAGGCCGACCGGGGGGAACCGTCCAGCAGCGACACCTCGCCGAACACGTCCGGCGGCCGGACCACCGACAGGACCGCCCGCTCGCCGGCGGGCGAGGTGCGGTAGACCGCGACCGCGCCCCGCAGCAGCACGATGAGCGAGTCTCCCGGGTCGTTCTCCCGGAACAGGATTTGCCCCTTGCGGTAGCTGCGCGGCACGGCTGCCGCGAGGACCCGCTTCCGCTCCTCCGGCGCCAGGCTCTCGAACATCTCCACGCCGGCCAGCGCGTCCTCACCGGGTGATGGCAGGTGGACCCCCACAACGCCCCCTCGTCCGGTCAGCCGCTGTCGCCAGGCTATCCGAGTCCGGCCACCGTCGCCGAACCACGGTCCGCCGCATGGCGTAGCCCACCCGGGGTACGGTGGCCACTGGCACACACACCGCCGCGACACCGGGGTCGGGGCGCCGTCACCGCGGCCGGTGAGGACGGGCTGGGATGGTCTACCGCTACTTCTACGACTGCGAGTTCATCGAGGACGGGCGCACGATCGACCTGGTGTCGATCGGCATGGTGGACGAGTACGGTCGGGAGTTCTACGCGGTCTCCACCGAGTTCGACAGCTCGCGCGCCCTGCCCTGGGTACGCCGGAACGTGCTGGACAAGCTGCCCTCCCCGGGGGACCCGGCGTGGCGCAGCCGGGCGCGTATCCGGGACGACCTGTGGGAGTTCATGATCGCGCCGTTGCGCGACAGGCCCGAGGAGTCGATCGAGCTGTGGGCCTGGTACGGCGCGTACGACCACGTGGCCCTGGCGCAGCTGTGGGGGCCGATGACCGCGCTGCCCGCCGAGATCCCGCGGTTCACCAAGGAGCTGCGCCAGTTGTGGGACGATATGGGGCGGCCACCACTGCCGGAGCCCTCCGGCGAGCGGCACGACGCCCTGGTGGACGCGCGGCACAACCTGGCGCGGTGGCGGGCCATGACCGGCGGGGCGGCCGCCGGAGGTCGAGCCGGGCACGACGGCGGGTGAGGATCACGCGGCGGCGATCCGGTCGGACGCGAGGAGGCCGAGACATGCGAGTCGGTGTGCTCACCGGGGGCGGTGACTGCCCCGGGCTCAATGCGGTGATCCGGGCGGTGGTGCGCAAGGGCGTGTCCGTCTACGGGTACGAGTTCGTGGGCTACCGCAACGGCTGGCGGGGCCCGCTGGAGAACCTCACCCGACCGCTGGACATCGCCGCGGTGCGGGGCATCCTGCCGCGTGGCGGCACCATCCTCGGCTCGTCCCGCACCAACCCGTTCAAGATCGAGAACGGGGTGCAGCGCATCATCGACAACCTGGCCGCCGCCGGCGTCGAGGCGCTGATCGCGATCGGGGGCGAGGACACCCTCGGGGTGGCGGCGAAGCTGCACGAGGAGGGCGTCAAGGTCGTCGGGGTGCCCAAGACGATCGACAACGACCTGGCCGCCACCGACTACACCTTCGGGTTCGACACCGCGGT
>CAZSNW010000003.1:9678-28646 GCA_964608245.1 uncultured Micromonosporaceae bacterium | reverse complement strand
GCCGGCGCCCCCGGCGGGGGCGCCGGCCGCCGCGCAGACCTCCCCCGGGTCACCGGTGCCGGCGGCACCGGTGACCCCCGGGAACTCGCGGCGGTGGTACGGCGGGTGCTGGAGGAGACCCTCGCCCGCCTCGGCGACGGGGACCTCGCGCAGGCGGTACGGCAGGCGGCGGCCCGGGTGGTCGACCAGCAGACGGCGACGCCACCGGCGCCACCCCCGGTCGGCGACATCCTCGCCGACCGGGTGGCGCTGGTGACCGGGGCCTCCTCCGGCATCGGGGCCTCGGTCGCGGTGGCGCTGGCCAACGCGGGGGCGCGGGTCCTGGTGGGGACGTTCAAGGGCGACCCCCACCCGGCGGAGGTCACCGCGGAGGCGGTCCGGGCCGTCGGCGGCGAGTGCGAGGTGGTCGAGGCGGACGTGACCCGCACCGACGAACTCGAGGCCGCCTGCGACCTGGCGGTACGCCGGTGGGGCCGGTTGGACATCGCGGTGGCCAACGCGGCCGTGCTGCGCCGCGACCCGCTGTCCGAACTCACCGACCAGCGGTGGCGGGAGGTGCTCGACGTGGACCTGGGCGGGGTCATGCGCACCGCCCGGGCGGCCGCCGCGCGGATGTCCGCGGGCGGGGCGATCGTGTGCGTCTCCTCCATCGCCGGCGCGGTGTTCGGCTGGCCCGAGCACGTCCACTACGCCGCGGCCAAGGCCGGCATCCTCGGCCTGACCCGCAGCCTGGCGGTCGAACTCGGACCCCGCGGCATCCGGGTCAACGCGGTGCTGCCGGGCCTCATCGAGACCCCGCAGTCACTGGACGAGGAGGCGAGCCTCGGGAAGGCGGGGCTGGTCGACGCGGCCTCGTCCGTGCCGTTGCAGCGGATCGGCACTCCGGACGAGGTGGCGGCGGTGATCCGGTTCCTCGTCTCCGACCAGGCCAGCTACCTCACCGGGCAGGCGATCGTCGTCGACGGCGGCATCAGCAACGCCCTGCCGGTGGGAAGCTGAGGAGGGGCGGGGCATGTACCGGCTGGGAGTCGACGTCGGCGGTACCTTCACCGACCTGCTCCTCATCGACGAGCGCACGGGTGAGACCTACCGCGTCAAGACACCGTCCACACCGCACGACCCGTCGGTGGCGGTGGTGACCGGGGTCGACCGGATCTGCGAGATCGCCGGGATCCGGCCCGACCAGATCACCCGCATCATGCACGGGACCACGGTGGCCACCAACGCGGTCCTGGAGGGCAAGGGCGCCCGGGTGGCGCTGCTGGTCACCGAGGGGTACGGGCAGATCCTCCAGATCGCCCGCTCGTTCGTCCCCGGCGGCCTGGCCGGCTGGATCGTGTGGCCCAAGCCGGAGCCGCTGGTCGACCTGCGGGACACCGTCGAGGTGCCCGAGCGGCTCGGCGCCGACGGCGAGGTGGTGCGGCCGCTGGACGAGGACCTGCTGCGCGAACGCCTGGCGGTGCTGGCCGGCCGCGGCATCGAGGCGGTCACCGTGGCGCTGCTGCACTCCTACGTCAACCCGGTGCACGAGCAGCGGGTGGCCGAGATCGTCCGGGAGATGCTGCCCGGGCTGCCGATCTCGCTGTCCCACGAGGTGCTGCCGGAGATCCGCGAGTACGAACGGACGTTGTCCACTGTGGTCAACGCGTACGTCAACCCGGTGGTCGCCCGCTACCTGAACAACCTCGCCGCCCAGCTCAAGCGGCGCGGGGTCACCGGCGACCTGCTGGTGCTGCGCTCCGACGGCGGGCTGGCCTCGGTGGCGCAGGCGGCGGCCTCGCCGGTCAACCTGCTGCTGTCCGGCCCGGCCGGCGGGGTCACCGGGGCGCTGTGGGCCGCCCGGCTCGCCGGCTACGGCAACATCCTCACCCTCGACATGGGCGGCACCTCCACCGACGTGTCGCTCATCGAGGACTTCGTGCCGCGGGTGCGGCGCCAGACCGACGTGGGCGACCTGCAGGTCCGCGCGCCGTCGGTGGACGTGCGCACGGTGGGCGCCGGCGGCGGGTCCATCGCCCACGTGCCCGAGCTCACCCGGGCGCTGCGGGTCGGTCCGCAGAGCGCCGGCGCCGACCCCGGGCCGGCCGCCTACGGCCGCGGCGGCACCAAGGCCACCGTCACCGACGCCAACGTGGTCCTCGGCTACCTACCGGAGACCCTGCTCGGCGGGGAGATGCGGCTCGACGTGGAGGCCGCCCGCCGGGTGGTGGACGAGGTGGCCCGCGCGATGGGCATCACCCTGGAGCAGGCGGCCGCCGGCATCGTCGACATCGTCAACGAGGCGATGTACGGCGCGCTGCGGCTGGTGTCCGTGCAGCAGGGCTACGACCCGCGCAACTTCGCGCTCATGGTGTTCGGCGGGGCCGGCCCCCTGCACGGCAACGCGCTCGGTGAGCTGCTGGGCAGCTGGCCGGTGATCGTCCCGCCCTCCCCCGGCGTCCTCAACGCGTACGGCGACGCCACCACCCAGCTGCGGGAGGAGGTCTCCCGCACGGTGCTGCGGCGCTTCAGCGACCTGACCGCCGCCGACCTGGCCGACGTCCTCGCCGCCTGCCGCGACCAGGCGGCGGCGGTGCTCGACAAGCTCGGGGTGCCGCGTACCGAGCAGCAGGTGGAGCTGCAGGTGGACGTGCGCTACTACGGGCAGGGCTTCGAGCTCACGGTGCCGGTGCCCGGCGGCGACCTGGCGGCCCTGGACCTTGCGGCCATCGGCGAGGTGTTCGACGCCGAACACAAGAAGGTCTTCGAGTTCACCTTGGACACCGAGCGGGAGGTGGTCAACGTCCGGGCGATCGTGCAGGGGGTGAGCTCCACGCCGCCCCCGCCTGAGCTGCCCACCGGCGGACCCGACCCGTCCGACGCGCTCGCCGCCCGTACCAGCATCTGGTTCCGCGGCGCACGCCACGAGGCGGGGATCTACGACCGGACGAGGCTCGCGGCCGGCAACCGGGTCCCGGGACCGGCCATCGTCACCGAGATGGACTCCACCACGCTGATCCATCCCGGTCACGAGGCCGAGGTCGACCGTTACGGCAACCTGCTGATCCGGCCGGTCTGAGGAGGGCGACTGTGGTGGCACGAGTGGTGGAGACGCGACCGGCGCCCGCCCGGGTCCCGGTCGACCCGGTGACGCTCGACATCATCGAGAACGCGCTGCGCAACGTCCGGCAGGAGATGGACGCGACGCTGGACCGCGCCGCGATGTCGCCGGGCATCCGGGAGCAGCACGACGAGTTCCCGCTGATCGCCGACCGGCAGGGCCGGATGGTGGTCGGCCAGTTCGGATCGTTCATCCACGGGTTCCTCGACTCCTTCGACGGCGAGATCCGCGAAGGGGACGTCTTCTTCACCTCCGACCCGTACTCCTGCGACGGCGCGATCAGCCACGCCAACGACTGGCTGGTGCTGCTGCCCATCTTCAACGACGGCCTGCTCGTCGGCTGGGCGTCGATGTTCGGACACATGACCGACGTGGGCGGCAAGGTGCCCGGCAGCCTGCCGACCGACGCCACCTCCATCTACGAGGAGGGCGTCACCGTCCCGCCGTTCCGACTGTTCTCGCAGGGCGAGCTCAACGCCGAGGCGCTGGAGGTGGTCCTCAACCAGGTCCGGATCCCGGAGTGGAACCGGGCCGACCTCAACGGCATCGTGGCCGCCTGCCGGGTGGCCGCCCGCCGGGTCCGGGAGCTGTGCGCCCGGTTCGGGGAGGCGGTCTACCTCAGCGCCCTGGAGGAGCTGCTGGAGCGCAACTACCGGGCGATGCGGGAGCTGATCGTGCGGTACGTGCCGACCGAGCCGGTGAGCTTCACCGACTACGTCGACGACGACGGGCTGGGCCGCGGCCCGTACCGCCTGACCTGCACCATGTGGCGCGAAGGCGACCGGGTGGTGCTGGACTGGACCGGCACCTCGCCGCAGGCGGCCGGGCCGATCAACTACTACCTGAACACCAACATCCTGAAGATGTACTTCGGGATCTACATGATCATGGTGTTCGATCCACAGATCCTGTGGAACGACGGCTTCTACCCGCTCGTCGACGTCCGGTACCCGGAGAACAGCCTGCTCACCCCGAAGCGGCCGGCCGCGCTGTCGTGCCGGACCCACGCGCTGGGCCGGGTCTTCGACGTGCTCGGCGGACTGCTCGGCCAGCAGCAACCGCACTTCCTCAACGGCGCCGGCTTCTCCTCCAGCCCGCACCTGATGTACTCCGGTCGCTACGACGACGGCCGGTGGTTCCAGCTCTACCAGATCGGCTTCGGCGGGGTGCCGGGGCGGCGCATCGGCGACGGGCCGGACGGCCACTCGATGTGGCCGTCGTTCACCAACGTGCCCAACGAGTACCTGGAGCGGTACTACCCGCTGCGGATCGAGCGCTACACCACGGTGCCGGACTCCGGCGGTCCCGGCCTGCACCGGGGCGGCAACGGGGTCGAGGTCGCCTACCGGTTCCTGCACGCCGGCGAGATCTCCATCCACGACGACCGGTGGTTCACCTATCCGTGGGGGGTCAACGGCGGTCAGCCGGGCGCCCGTAGCCGCAAGATCCTCGAACGCGCCGACGGCACGGTCGCGGTGCTGCCGTCCAAGTGCGACCACGTCCGGGTGGAGGCCGGCGACCTGCTGCGGTTCATCACCTGGGGCGGCGGCGGCTGGGGCGACCCGCTGGAGCGGCCGCCGCACGAGGTGGCGACGGACGTGGCCCGCGGCCTGGTGACCCCGGAAGGGGCGCGCCGGTACGGGGTGGTGGTGGACGCCGACGGCGCGGTCGACGAGGCGGCGACCGCCCGGCTGCGCGAGGAGATCCGCCGCAGCCGGCCGCCGCTGCGGACCTTCGAGACCGGGCCGGACATCGAGGAGCTGCGCGCCCGCTGCCTGGAGGAGACCGGGCTGCCCGCGCCGGTGCCGCCGGAGCAGGCGTCGGCACCGACGCCCGCCGCGCCGGTCGAGGTGGTCGCCGCCGGCGGCGGGGCCGGGCGGCCGCTGGCCGACCGGGTGGCGCTGGTGGCGGGGACCGGCGAGGTCGCCCGGGCGGTCGCCGCCCAGCTGACCGAGGCCGGTGCGGTCACCGTGGACGTCACCGAGGCGGTGGCCGCCGCCGGTGAGCACGACGCCCCGGACGTGGTCGACGCCGCGTTCGCCGCGGTCCGGGAGCACGCCGGCCGGCTGGACGTGGTGGTCGCGGTGACCGGCGAGGGTCCGGCCGCCGCGGCGGCGCCCGACCGGCCGTGGGAGTCGGTGATCGACACCGAGCTGACCGACCTGTTGCGGGTGGTACGCGCGGCCGGCAGGCACCTGTCCGACGGCGGCTCGCTGGTGTGCGTCACCGGCATGGCGGGCACGGTCGCTGGCGTACCCGGGATGGCCGGGCACGCCAGCGCCCAGGCGGCCACCCTCGGCCTGGTCCGCAGCCTCGCCGGTGAGCTCGGCCCGCGCGGCATCCGGGTCAACGCGGTGGCCGCCACCGCCCGCGCCACGGCGGCCGCGGACCCACGTGCCGGCTCCCCGGACGACGTCGCCCGGGTGGTGCGGTTCCTCGCCTCGCCGGAGGCCGGTCCGGTGACCGGTCAGTGCGTGGTGGTTGACGGAGGACTCAGCTGCGGCCTGCCGGTCGCGGCGCACGGAAGGGATGGGAGATGAGCATCAAGCTACGCCTCACTGTGGACACGCCCGGCGGTGCGCAGGAACGGGACCTCGTGGTGGACCGGGTGTACAACCTGGGCTTCACCATCCGCGACCGGGAGAAGATGCAGCGGCACCTGGACGAGGTGACCGGCGTGCACATCGACTGGCCGGAGCGCCCGCCGGCGATCTTCCCGATCAGCAACTGGGCGACCATCACCGCCGACGAGGTGTCGGTGCAGTACGACCGCACCAGCGGCGAGATCGAGATCGTGTCGATCATCGACGGTGACGAGCTGCTCATCGGCGTGGGCAGCGACCACACCGACCGCAAGCTGGAGCAGACCGACATCCCCTGGGGCAAGCAGGTCGCGCCGAACGTGCTCGGGCCGACCGTGTGGCGCTGGGCCGACGTGGCCGACCACTGGGACGAGGTGCAGCTGGAGAGCTACGTCGACGGCAAGCTCTACCAGAAGGCCGGGGTCGCCGAGTTCTGGACCCCGGTGGAAATGGTGGAGAGCGTCCAGGGCCGCATCGCCGAGGTACCCGGCGCCACCATCCTGTTCAGCGGCACCGTGGTCTCGGTCGACGAGCAGCTCGACTTCGGCCGCAACTGGTCGCTGCGGATGATCGACCCCGTTCTCGGCCGCACCCTCCGTCACGACTACAAGATCATCGTGCTTTCCGAGGAGATCCGATGAGCACCTCAGGTCGCGGCGCCTCCGGCGGGGACAAGCGCCAGATCGACACCTTCGAGCTGCCGCTGTTCGACCTGCTGCACACGGTCGACCCGGACATCAAGCGGATGTTCGAGGAGTTCCTCAACTACACCATCTTCGAGGAACGGCCGCTGGCGCTGGACCTCAAGACCCGGTACCTGGTCCTGGTCGGCATCACCACGGCGGTGCGCAACGACCGGGAGGGTATCGAGTGGAGCTCCCAGCTGGCGATGAAGTACGGCGCCACCGAGCGGGAGGTCCTCGAGGCGATCTCGCTGACCAACCTCCCGGCGGGCACACCGGCGATGGAGTACGCCGCGGCGGTGTGGAAGGAGATGAAGGAGGGCCGGGCCAGCGTCCAGCGGGCGGGCACCGAGCCGCAGCAGCGCGGCTTCCGTGCCTGGACCTCGTGGGACCGGCAGGCATCCGAGGCGGCCCGCTCGGCCACCCGGACGCGCTGAGGTCGGGGAGGACTCATGTCGTCGACTGGTACACGCGCCGCGCTGGACGGCGTGCGCGTCGTGGAGATGGGGCAGCTGTTGGCCGGCCCGTTCTGCGGCCAGCTGCTCGGGGACCTCGGGGCCGAGGTGATCAAGATCGAGCCGCCCGGCACCGGGGACCCGATGCGGGAGTGGGGCCGGGAGAGGCCGTACGGCAAGTCCCTGTGGTTCCCGGTGGTGGCGCGCAACAAGAAGTCGGTCACGCTCGACCTGCGCTCCCCCGCCGGTCAGGAGGTGGTGCGCAAGCTGGTGCGCCACTCGGACATCCTGATCGAGAACTTCCGGCCCGGCCGGATGGAGAAGTGGAACCTCGGCTACGACGTGCTGTCGGAGATCAACCCGCGGCTCATCATGGTCCGGGTCACCGGGTTCGGCCAGACCGGCCCGTACGCGCACCGGGCAGGCTTCGGGTCGATCGGGGAGGCGATGGGCGGCCTGCGGTACATCGTGGGCCAGCCGGACAGCTTCCCCAGCCGGGTCGGCATCAGCATCGGTGACGCGCTGGCCGGCACCATGGGAGCGCTGGGGGCGCTGGCGGCCCTGCACGCCCGCAGCTTCACCGGGCGCGGCCAGGTGGTCGACTCGGCGATCTACGAGGCCGTGCTGGCGTACATGGAGTCGCTGATCCCCGAGTACGCCATCGGCGGGTACATCCGGGAGCGGACCGGCTCGGTGCTGCCGAACGTGGCACCGTCCAACGTGTACCCAACAGCGGACGGCCAGATGATCCTCATCGCCGCCAACCAGGACACGGTGTTCCGCCGGCTCGCCACCGCCATGGACAAGCCGGAGCTGGCCAGCGACGACCGCTTCGCGACCCACTCGGCGCGCGGGAAGAACAGCGAGGTCCTCGACGGGATCATCAGCGAGTGGACCGCCACCCTGCCGTCCGACCGGGTGCTGGAGCTGATGGAGGAGCACGGCGTGCCGGCCGGCCGGATCTACCGGGCGCCGGAGATGCTCGCCGACCCGCACTTCAAGGCCCGCAACGCCATCGTGCAGGTGCCGCACCCGGACTTCGGGGAGATCCCGATGCAGAACGTGGTCCCCCGGCTCAGCGACACCCCCGGCGCGGTGCGCTGGGTCGGCCCGGAGCTGGGCGCCCACAACGACGAGATCCTCAAGGGGCTGCTCGGGCTGTCCGACGAGGAGATCGCGCAGGCCCAGGGCGGCGCGGCATGACGTTCCCGCAGGTCCCGGTGGAGCAGATCCCGGAGCCGCTGCGCTCCCGGGCCGTCATGGTGCGCGACCTGGGAGGGGACACCGGCTTCTTCCAGTTCGCCGCCCACTCGCCGGAGGTGGCGGAGTTCTACTGGGGCAAGTTCTACCGGGACCTGTTCTTCGCCGGCCGGCTGCCGGTCCGGCTCAAGGAACTGGTGCGGCTGCGGCTGGCCGGTCTCAACGGGTGCTCGTTCTGCCAGGTGGGCGACATCGCCTCGGCCAGGCGCCACGGGGTGACCGACGAGGAGGTGGAGGCGGTGTTCGCGCTGCGCGACGACGCCTTCCCGCCCCGGGAGCGGGCCGCGTTGCGGGCCGCCACCGCCATGTCGAACGTCGACCCCGACAGCGAGGTGGACGAACAGACCAAGCGGGAGCTCGTCGCGCTGTTCGAACCGGCCGAGCTGGTGGAGCTGTTCGTGGTGATCGGCGTGCTCACCGGGATGGCCCGGATGCTCACCGCCGCCGGGTTCACCCCGCGGGTGTGCCCGGTCCCGTCGGCGGTCGCGGATCCGGCGGGGGTGACCGGCGGGAGCGACCCACGACCGGCGGGCTGACGGGCGGAACGCTCGACCGCGCCCCGCCGGCCGGTCACACGGTGACCGGCCGGCGGGGCGCCGGCGTCGTCGGGGCCGCCCGGCCGGGCACCGGGCGGCTGGCCACCACCGCCGCGTAGACCAGCTCCCCCACCGCCGTCGCCGCGAGCAACCCGACCCCACCGAGCAGCGGCACCGCGACCACGCCGCTCGCGGTCACCCCGATCAGTGCCAGCAACGCCGCGGCCGCCGTCACCCGCGGGGCGGTGGCGTCGGTGTTCTCGAACCGGTAGGCCGCGAGCAGCGCGACCGCCGCCATCGGCGCCCGGGAGGCGAGCAGCACGACCCACAGCGGGAACGCGGCCTCCGGGGCGACGGGCGCCTGGACCGCCATCCCGCGCCGGGCGAGTTCGGACAGCAGCGGCGCCTCCGGCGCCAGGCTCGCCGCGGCCACCAGCACGACCACGATGAGCAGCCACGCCCCGGTGCCCACCGCGATCCAGCGCGCCAGCCGGGCCGCGGCGCGCCGGCCGGCCGAGCCACCCCGGCCGGCGTACGCCAGGGACATGCGCGGGGCGAACACCCGCAACAGGAAGATCACCAGGCCGGTGCCGGCCGAGTAGGTGATCACCAGGGCGTACAGCGGGCCGACCTGGTCGGCGGCGGCCGAGGCGCCCAGCACCACGAACAGCACCCCGGTGGCCAGGAACCCGTACATCTCGGTGCCGCTCATCAGCACCGCGCTGACCAGCAGCCGACGCAGGTATCCGGGGCGCCGGGCGACCGCGAGCGACGGCCGGCCGAGGGTGGCGGCGAGCACCGCGTTGAGGCAGAGCTGCGCGGCGGTGACGGCGGCCAGGAACCCGACCGGCCGGACCCAACCGGCGGCCGCGGCCCCGAACATGCCCAGCTGGACCACCGACATGGTGCCGAACGTGAGCATGTCCGGCCGGGTACGGCCGTACGCCCGGTGCAGGCCGACCAGCAGCATCGTGCAGCCGATCGACAGCTGCATGCTCATGGCCCCGAGGTAGACCGCGGGCGCGCCGGCGCCGACCGCCACCGCCACCGCGAACGCGGCGACCAGCGGCAGCGGCAGCCACCACAGGACCGCCAGCAGCGCGCCGACGAGCAGCGGACCGGTCCGCGGCGAGCGGGGAACCAGTTTGAGGGCGAGCTTCTCCGGGCCGGTCACCACCAGCGCGAGCAGCCATGCCGACGACGCCATGGCCGCGGCGAAAGCGTTGTAGCTCGCCGCCCCCCACACCGGCAGCAGCAGCACCGTGGTGGCGGTGTAGACCAGCCGGTAGCTGGTGCGACCGGCCACCAGCGACACCACGGTGCCGAAGCTCACCGCGTACCGCGTCATGCGGGCCCTCGGAGTCACCGGCGCCGGCGACGCCGCCGAGGGTGGCGGCGCCGTGGTCGGCGCCGGTGGCGTCGCTGTCCGCCCGGCCGGCACCCTGGCCGCCGACTCCCCGGGTCCGGCCAAGTCCCTCCTCACCGGCGTCGCCTCCTCGTCGTCCGCCGCCCCACGCCGCAGGCGGCCTGTGCGGTGATGTGCGTACCAGTCACGATCGCAGACCGGTCAACGGGGACGTCGCCGGGGCGTACGGGGACGGGGTGTCGGCGGCACCGACCACGGCGGCGGCTGGTTGGCGCTGACCTCCCGGATGCGTTCCATGTCGTCCTGCGGGGAGGTGCGGCACCGGCGGACCACCCTGCACCGGGTACAGCGGTGGACCAGCACCAGGGTGCCCGACTTCTGCTCCACCCCGACCGGGACCATCAGGCCACCGCAGTCGGACGCCCGGTCCCCCGGCTCGACGTCGACGTGACGCGAGTACAGACACGCCCGACAGTGGTTGGTGTAGCCGTCGCCCCGGTTGCGCGTGCCGCAGTGGTCGCAGACGAAGTCCTCGATCCGACGAATGAAGACCATGCCCCTCCCCGCCTCCTCCGCTGTGTAGCAGTGGCCGGGACCCCGGTCAAGCCGAGGCCGCCCCATGCGGCAACTGCGGCGATGTTGCCGTCCTGCCGGGCCTCTGGTCGACAACTGCGGCGAAGTTGTCGCATCCGTCGGGTCGTGCGGTCACTGTGGGTGATGTCGGCGCGACGGTACGGCGTGGACACCGGGCGTCGTCGGTCGCGTCGGGCATGATGGCGTCATGAGCGGACAGACCGACCTCACCCCGTTACCGGAGGACTGGCAACGCGCGCTGGCGATCGTCGCCCACCCCGACGACATGGAGTTCGGCGCGGCCGCCGCGGTCGCCCGGTGGACCGGCCAGGGCAAGTGGATCGGGTACGCACTGGCCACCAGCGGTGAGGCCGGCATCGACGGGATGCCCCCGGAGCAGTGCGGACCGCTGCGGGAGCAGGAGCAGCGGGCCGCCGCCGCGGTGGTGGGGGTGGACCATGTCGAGTTCTTCGGCATGCCCGACGGGATGCTCGAGTACGGTCTGCCGCTGCGGCGCGAGGTCGCCCGGGCGATCCGGCGCCACCGCCCCGAGATCGTCATCACGATCAACTTCCACGACACCTGGGACGGGCAGACCATGCTCAACCAGGCCGACCACATCGCCCTGGGCCGTGCCGTGCTCGACGGGGTCCGGGACGCGGGCAACCGGTGGGTCTTCCGCGACCTGCTGGAGTCCGGTCTGGAGCCGTGGAGCGGGGTGCGGCAGATCTGGGTGGCCAACTCCTACCGCGCCCGGCACGCGGTCGACGTCACCGACACGTTCGACCGCGGGCTGGAGTCGCTGCGCACCCACGCCGAGTACCTGCGCGGTCTGGGCCCGGACGCCTTCGACCCGGCGGAGTTCCTGGAGTCGCTGCTGCGGCAGGCCGGCAGCCGGCTCGGTTCCCGCTACGCGGTCCCCTTCGAGGTGTTCCCGCTCGCCGGCTTCTGACCCCCGCTACCGTCGGGTGTCATGGCGTGGGTCGTCCTGGTGCTGTCCGGGCTGATGGAGAGCGTGTGGGCGGTCTCCCTGGCCGCCTCCCGCGGGTTCACCCGCCCGGCGCCCACGGTGGTCTTCGTGGTCGCGCTGGTGCTGAGCATGGCCGGCCTGGCGTACGCGCTGCGCTCGGTCCCGGTCGGCACCGGGTACGCGGTGTGGGTGGGCATCGGCGCGGCCGGCACCGCCCTGTTCGGCATGATCCGGCTCGGTGAGCCGGTGACCGTGGCGCGCATCGTCTGCCTGGTGTTGATCATCGCCGGCGTGATCGGGCTACGGCTGTCCCACTGACCACGTGCCGACCCCGGACCGGGGCGCCGGCGCGGCTGCGATCCGGTGGCATCGGCCGGCGACATTCCGGGAACACCCCTGCCGCGGTACGCCACGTCCGTGGTGCCGCTGATGAGGGGGTGACCGGTGGTGCCGGTGATCGTGCTGGTACGCCACGGCGAGACCGAGTGGAGCCGGGCCGGGCGGCACACCGGGCGTACCGACGTGGGGTTGACCCCTGCCGGCGCGGCGCAGGCGCGGGCGCTGGCCGGCCGGCTCGGCGGCCCGTTCGGGGTGGTCCTGACCAGCCCGCTGCGCCGGGCCGCCGACACCTGCCGGCTGGCCGGCCTCGGCGACCGCGCCGAGGTCGTGGACGAACTCGTCGAGTGGGACTACGGCGCGTACGAGGGTCTGACCTCGGCGGAGATCCGACGTCGGCGGCCGGGCTGGTCGCTGTGGCGCGACGGCGTCCCGGGCGGTGAGGACGCCGAGGCGGTCGCCGCCCGGCTGGAACCCGTGGTACGCCGGCTGGCCCGGGCCCGCCACGACGTGGCGGTCTTCTCCCACGGGCACGCGCTGCGGGTGCTGGCCGCCCGGTGGTTGGGGCTGCCCGCCGCCGACGGCGGCCTGTTCGCCCTGTCCACCGGTGCGGTCAGCCGGCTCGGCCGGGAGCACGGCACCCCGGTGATCCTCCGCTGGAACGAGACCGTCTGACCGCGGGCGACAACCCCGCCACCAACACCTGACCCCACCTCGCCACCAACGGAAGCTCAACCCGCGGGCTCGACCCTGGTCACAGCAGAGCACACGGACACCGCTCCGGCCACCCGGAACCGGCGTCCGGTGAGGAGCCACATCGGACGAAGGAGCTGCCGTGACCGAGGTCCTCGCCCCGCCCCTCCCGAGTCAACGCACGTCACCCGAGCCCGGCGGGCGGTTGCTGCCGGACGGCTGGTGGGTCCGGGCGCTGAGCCTGGCCGAGCGGGCCGCCCTGCCCGGCCGGCCGCGGGTGACCACCCCGACCGACCGGGCCCGCCGGCGCCTGGAGCGGTGGAAGAAGGAGCACCGGCTGGCCGAGACCGGACAGTTCGTGCGGCGGCTGGCCGCGGTCGGGCTGACCGAGGACGACCTGCTCGCCCTGCTGTCGGAGGAGCCGGAGTCGCTGGCTGCCCGGGCTGGTGCGGCCCCCTGGTGGGCGGAGTTCACCGAGGCGGTGCTCGCCGACATGCCGGAGGCCACCTCGGTGCCGGTGCCGGACGTTCCGCCGGAGCAGGCGTGGCGGCAGGGGATGACGGCGATCCTCGCGCCGTTCATCCGGTACGCCAACCGCCAACTCGAGGAGGCGGTTCGCACCGGGGGACACGACGCTCACGTGGACCTGCCCGGTCTGCACAACTCCTTCACCTCCGCCCTGCTCCCCCCGCTCCTCTCGCATGCCACCCGCACCCTGGTGCTGGAGCTCAACGTGCTGCGGGTCACCGAGCGGCTGGTCGGCGACACGCCGGCCCAGCGGTTCTGGTCCTTCGTGGAGCACTTCAGCCGGCGGGCCGAGTTCGCCGCGCTGCTGGAGGAGTACCCGGTACTGGCGCGGGTGCTGGCGCAGACCGTCGGGCACGCGGTGGAGAGCTGGCGCGACCTGCTGCGCCGGTTGTCGGCTGATCGGCCCGCCATCGTCGCCGAGCTGTTCGGTGGCGTGGACCCGGGCAAGGTGGTGGAGATCTCCGGCGACCAGGGCGACTCCCACCAGCGCGGCCGGTCGGTGGCGCTGCTGCGGTTCGCCGACGGGCGGCGGGTGGTCTACAAGCCGCGGTCGCAGGCCGCCCACGCCGCGTTCAACACGGCGGTGGCCTGGCTCAACGCCGCGATGCCCGGACTGGACCTCCGGCGGCTGACGGTGCTGGAGCGCGACGGGTACGGCTGGGTCGAGTTCGCCGACTACCTGCCGTGCGAGGACCGGTCACAGGTGCACCGCTACCACTACCGCCAGGGCGCCCTCCTCGGCCTGCTGTACGCGCTCAACGGCGCCGACTTCCACTTCGAGAACCTGATCGCCAGCGGCGACCAACCGGTCCTGGTGGACCTGGAGGCGCTGTTCCACCCCCGCCTGCCGATGGGTGGCTCCGCGCTGCTGGCCGGCGACCCGGCCGCGGCGGCGCTGGACACCTCGGTCCGGCGAGTGGGCCTGCTGCCCAGCCTGGTGTTCGGCGAGAACGGCACGGTGCTGGACATGGGCGGCGGCGGCGGTGACGCCGGCGTACCCATGCCGTACACCGCGGTCGGCTGGGACGGCGCCGGCACCGACACGATGCGGCTCGTACGCCGCAACCCGACCTTCCCCGGTGCCAAGAACCGTCCCCGGGTGGCGGGGGCGGAGGCGGATCCGGCCGAGTACGCCAACGACGTCGCCCAAGGGTTCCGCGACGCGTACGAGACGATCCGGCGGCGCCGCGACGACTTCGCCGCGGCGGTCCTGCCCGCCTTCCGTGGCGCCGAGCTTCGACTGGTGGCCAGGGCCACCCAGGTCTACGGCACGCTGCTGCAGGAGTCGAGCCACCCGGACGTGATGCGCGATGCGCTGGACCGCGACCGCATCTTCGACCTGCTGTGGGCGGCCTCCCACGAGGATCCGGCCCGGGAACGGTTGGTGCCGGCGGAGCTGGCGGACCTGTGGCGCAACGACATTCCGATCTTCACCGTCCGCCCGGAGAGCCGGGACGTGTGGACCAGCACCGGACAGCGGCTGCCGGACATGCTCACGAGCACCGGCGTAGCCGACGTGACCACCAAGCTCGACGGGCTCTCCGACAAGGATCAACAGACGCAGGAGTGGATCATCGAGGCGTCCTTCGCCTCCCGGATGGCCAACTCCCGCGGCCTCGTCCTGCCCACGACGAGCGGCCGGGACACTTCGCTCGCCTCCGGTGTCTCGGCAGCCGTCGACCGGCGGCGGGTGCTGGAGGCGGCGCGCGCCATCGGCGACCGCATCGCCGACAGCGCCTTCCGCGACGGTGACCGGGTCGGCTGGCTGGGGATGACGTTCATCGAAGAGTCCAGGTGGCAGGTGCAGCAGATCGGCCACGACCTCTACAGCGGATACACCGGGGTCGCCCTGTTCCTCAGCCAGCTGGCCCGGGTCACCGGCGAACAGCGGTACGCCGACCTGGCGCGTGACGCGGTTGCACCTCTGCGGGTGCTCGAGGACGAGCTTCCGGCCGCCCAGCTGGAGGCCTTCAACGGCAGCGCGTTCAGCGGCCTGGCCGGCACCGCGTACGCCCTGGTGCACGTGGCCACCAACCTGGACGAACCGGAGTTGATGTCCCCGGTGGAGACGATCTTCGAGGCGGTCACCCCGACGGTGGAGCGCGACACCGCTTACGACGTGATCAGCGGGTGCGCCGGCGGGATCGCCGCCGCCCTGGCGGTCCACGAGGTGACCGGCACGCCGGCCGCGCTCCGCTTCGCCGAGGCGTGCGCCCACCGGCTGCGGGAGGCCGCGCGACCGCAGGAGCACGGCGTGGCCTGGGTGACGAAGATGGAGGCCACCCAGCCGCTGGCCGGGTTCTCGCACGGCGCGGCCGGCATGGGCTGGGCGCTGCTGCGGTACGCGGCGGCGACCGGCGACCGGGCCGCCCGCGAGACCGGATTGGCCGCCTTCGCGTACGAACGGTCGCTGTACCGGGAGCACGTCGGCAACTGGCCGGACTTCCGGGTGATGGGCGGCCGGGCGCCGTCAGACGACGAACCGGGCCTGCACGCCTGGTGCCACGGCTCCCCCGGTATCGGCCTGTCCCGCATCGATCTGCGCCACCTCGGCGATCCGGACATCGCCGCCGACCTGGACCTGGCGCTGCGCGCCATGGTCGCCGCCGGCCCGGCCAGCAACCACAGCCTGTGCCACGGCCACCTCGGCAACCTGGAGCTGTTGACGATGGCGGTGGCTGCCGGCCGCACCGACCTCACTCCGGTGTGGACGGAGTGGGTGGTCCGGGCTCTGCACGAGCTGGAGCACTCCGGCCCGGTCTGCGGCACCCCCGGCGGCGTCGCCACCCCCGGCCTGCTGTCCGGCCTGGCCGGCATCGGCCACGGGCTGCTGCGCATCGCCGAGCCGGAGCGCATCCCCTCGGTGCTGCTGCTGCACGCCCCGCGGGGGTGGTCGCGGTGAGCACCCGTCGTCGACTGCGTAGCCGGGTCGTGCCGCTGCGCCACCAGTTGACCGTCACCGAGTGTGGCGCCGCATGTCTGGCCATGGTGGCCAGCTACTACGGACGCGCCACCGCGGTGTCGGAGTGCCGCGAGATCATGGGCGTGGGCCGGGACGGTGTCTCCGCCCGGCAGATCGCCCAGGCCGCAGCGGAGCTGGGGCTGGTGGCCGAGCCGGTGGCCCGCCCCGACCCGTACGCCGAACCGCTGGACGGACCGGCCATCGCGTTCGTCTCCGGCAACCACTTCGTGGTGGTGGAGCGGATCGGCCGCCGCCTGGTCCGGGTCGTGGACCCCTCCGCCGGGCGGGAGCTGCTCACCCGGGAGGAGTTCCGCGAGCGCTACGGCGGTGTCATGGTGCTGCTCGCGCCGGGACCCGACTTCCAGCCGCGGCGGATCCGGCTGCGCGACTCGGCGTTCGGCCGCTACCTGCGTGACTTCGTCCTGACCCGCGGCAGCCGCCGGCTGCTCGCCGGCGTCCTGCTCGGCGCGGCCCTGCTGCAGGGGCTCGGGCTGGCGCTGCCGGCGGTGACCCAGTTCGCGGTCGACCGGATGGTCCCGTACGGCCGGGACGACCTGCTGGGCCTGCTGGCCGCCGCGGTGGTCGGCACCGCGCTGCTGTACGGGCTGCTCACCCTGCTGCGGACCCGGCTGCTGCTCGCCGTGCGGGTACGGGCCGACCGGCTGCTCACCACCCGGTTCGTCGGCCACCTGCTCCGCCTACCGCTGCCGTACTTTCTCCAGCGCTCCCGCGGGGACCTGCTGATGCGGCTCAACAGCGTCTCCGGCACCCGGGAGCAGCTCACCCAGCAGGGGCTCACCCTGCTGCTGGACGTGGCGCTGCTGATCGGGTACGCGGCGGCGCTGGGACTGTGGGCGCCGCAGTACCTGCCCGTGGTGGCGTTGCTGGGCGTCGGCCAGCTGCTGGTGATGCTCCTGTCCTACGGGCGGCTGCGGATTCTCGCACGCCGCGAGATGCAGGCCAAGGCGGAGGAGAACGGCTTCCTCGTCGAGGCCCTCGAGGCGATGGCGCCGGTGAAGGCGAACGGCATCGAGGAGCACACCGCCGCTCGGTGGCGCACGCTCTTCGAGACCTTCCAGCAGGCGATGCTGCGGCTCGGCAAGGTCAACGCCTGGGTGGAGGCGGTGGAGGGCGCCCTGCGTACCGTGGCGCCGCTCGCCCTGCTGTGGTTCGGCCTCTCCCTGGTTCTGCGCGGTGACCTGACCCTCGGCACCATGCTGGCCGCCAACACCCTGGGCCTGTCGCTGCTGGCACCGATGCAGACTCTGGTGGGGACCATCCAGTTCTTCGCCGTACTGCGCGCCCAGCTGGAACGCATCTACGACGTGTTCGACTCCCCGCCGGAGAAGTCGGGCACCGTGGTCCTGCGCTCCGACGAGTCGGCCGCGGTCGACGTGGAGGGGGTGACCTTCCGCTACCACCCCCACGGTCCCGCGGTGCTGTCGGACGTCTCGTTCACCGTGGAGCCGGGGAGCAAGGTCGGGATCGTCGGGCGGACCGGCTCCGGCAAGAGCACCCTGGCCATGCTCCTCCTCGGGCTGCTGCCGCTCCAGCAGGGCAGCATCCGGCACAACGGTGTCCCGATCGGCGAGCTGGACCTGGTGGCGTTCCGCCGGCAGTGCGGGGTGGTACTGCAGCAGCTCACGCTGTTCAACGGCAGCATCCGAGACAACCTCGTCTTGGGGCGCACCGACCTGACCGACGACGACGTGGTCGAGGCGGCGACGATCGCCGGGCTGCACGACGACGTGATGGCGCTGCCGATGCGCTACCAGACCAACGTCGGCGAGGGCGGTGCCGCGCTGTCCGCGGGCCAGCGGCAGCGGGTGGTGCTGGCCCGGGCGCTGCTGCACCGGCCGCGGCTGCTGGTGCTGGACGAGGCCACGAGCCACCTCGACCCCAAGACCGAGCGGCAGGTGGACGAGGCGCTGTCAAGACTGCGGGTCACCCGGATCGTGATCTCGCACCGGCTGAACGCCATCCGCAACGCCGACCAGATCCTCGTGCTGGACCAGGGCCGTCTCGTCGCCGTCGGACGGCACGACGAGCTGCTCGACGAGGGAGGTGTCTACCGGGACCTGTTCGGAACGTTCGAGCAGCAGAATGCGGCCTGGCCGCTCAACGGCGTGGCCCCGGTCGTCGCGGCCCGCAACGGCGCGGGCCGTCCGACGGGGTCCGAACTCACACACGTGGACGGCGCCAGGAGATGACGCCGTCCCACAACACCCACCAAGGAGGATACATGACCACTCAGGACATCGTCCGCTACTGGAAGGACCCGGAGAGCCGGGACGGCCAGGGCATCGACCACCCGGCCGGCACCATCGACCTGCCCGCGCAGGCCGTGGGCGCCGCGGAGGCCGGTACCACCACCATCACCACCGTCACCGTGGCGACCGAGGCCATCAGCTGCTGGCTGTCCTGCGACGCGAGCTTCCACAAGGGCACCTGCGCGTTCGTCAGCTACGGCTGCTGCGCGGAAGCCGCCGTGTGACGCACCGTCCAGGCTGACCGGATTCTGAGACGACGCAACCGACCACAACCGATCAGAAACGTACGAAGGAGGAGAAATGACGGCGACCGACCTGGTCCGCATGTGGAAGGACCCGGACGTCGAGGATCGCACCGACCACCCGGCCGGCGCGATCGACCTGGCCGTCGGCGCCGCGGCGGAGGCCCCGGCGACCGAGTACATGAAGACCCTCGGGTGCTGCAACGGCTACACCAACAAGACCTGCAAGTGCGACGCTGAGGTTTCGGCTTTCTGACCCTCAGCACGTGATCGGATCGGGGGTGGGGGGGCCCCCCCGCCCCCCCCCCCCCACACCCCGCGTGGGTTAGCGCACCGCAACCCCCCGGCCCCGGAGGGCCCCCCCCCCGGCCCGGGACCCCCCAAGCGCCACACCATCCTCGCCCCCCCCCAC
>CAZSNW010000003.1:0-9668 GCA_964608245.1 uncultured Micromonosporaceae bacterium | reverse complement strand
TTTCCGCCCTCACCACCCCCCGCCGTGCGCGGGGGGGGGGGCGGCCCCCCCCCCCCCCCCCCACCCCCGATCACGCTTCTTCTTTGCACGACCGTCACCCCCGTGTCCGCGTACGGCCGCCCGCGTGACCGGTCAGCCCACGGCGGCCACCGGCGCGGCGGCGGCTGCGGCCGGTGCGTTGATCGTCGGGAACACCACCTCGCCGCGCAGGATCCGCTGGTGCAGGCTGCGCAGCTCCCGACCCGGCTCGGTGCCGAGTTCCCGGACCAGCCGCTGCCGGACCTGGGTGAAGCAGCTGAGCGCCTCGGCGATCCGGCCGCTGCGGTACAGCGCCAGCATCAGCCGGGTCGCCACCCCCTCGTGCAGCGGGTGCTCGGCGAGCATCTCCGCCGAGTCCGACACCAGGTCGTCGTGCATGCCGAGCTGGAGCTGGGCGTCACAGCGGGCCAGCCACGCGCCCACCCGCTCACCCTCCAGCGTCACCCGCATCCGCTCCGCCCACGGGCTGTCCGTGCAGGACAGCGCCGGGCCGCGCCACAGCGCCAGCGCCCGGTCGAGCAGCGACACCGCGGTCACGGGGGACGCCGCCGCCCTGGCTTCGCGGACCAGCCGCCGGAACCGGAACAGGTCCACCGTGTCCGGATCCACGTCGAGCACGTACCCGCCCGGCTGCCGGCGGATCAGGGCACCGCTGTCGGGCACCCCGGCGGCCGACAGCGCCGACCGCAGCCGCGCGACGTACCCGTAGAGCAGGCTGCGCGCGGAGTCCGGCACGTCCCTCCCCCACAGTCGGTCGATCACCCGGTCGACCGGCACCACCCGCCCCGCCTCGCACATGAGCAGGGCGAGCACACAGCGCTGCTTGGCGTAGCCGAGCGGGACCGGCCGGCCGTCCACGCGCGCCTCCACCGGACCGAGCATGCCGAACGTCACCGTCGTCATGGCTGTCTCCCTCCCGTCCCGCTCAGTCCCACGGCTTGTCGTTGGTCTGGCCGCCGCCGTCGGCCAGGACCGACGGACCGGGGGTCGGCGCGGCGGGCGTCAGGGACGACGACACGACGGCACCGGCCGCGACCGCCAGGACGGCGACACCCACCACCAGGGCGGACCGGATCGATGACAGCGCTGCTCGCATGGCGATCTCCCTCCATGTGAGTGGAAACC
Source organism: uncultured Micromonosporaceae bacterium (assembly GCA_964608245.1). Classification (GTDB taxonomy): domain Bacteria; phylum Actinomycetota; class Actinomycetes; order Mycobacteriales; family Micromonosporaceae; genus Natronosporangium. Next base: position 8,504 of record CAZSNW010000003.1, on the reverse strand, counting down.
TCGGTGGTGTTCTCACCAGGCGAGGGGATCGTCTGCTTGGCGGACAACTGTCCGGCACACCGGCGCTTAACTTGTCACCATCGATCAGTTTGGCCCCGGGTGGACGCGGTCCGACGCCGGTGGACGGGGTCCGACGCCCGGGCCGACGCGCGGCCGGGCTCAGCCGTCGTGGCCGGCCAGCCAGCGGCGTACCTCGTCGACCCGCTGCTGCCAGGCCCCCACAGCGATGGCGGCGAAGATCGCCTCCGCCTCGTCCAGGTGCGCGGCCGCCTGCTGCGGCCGGCCCTGCCGACGGTGCAGCTCGGCGAGGGCCAGTCGGGCACGACCCTCCAACAGCCTGCTCTGCGCCTGCCGCGCCAACTCCAGCGCCTCGGTGACCGCCTGCGCGGCACCCTCCGGGTCGTCGCACGCGAGCCGCACCTGGCCCAGACCGAGCCGGACGTACGCCTTGCCGACCAGGTCACCGGTGCCGTCGACGACCGACCGCACCTCCTCCAGCTCGTCCTGCGCCCGCGCCAGCTCACCACGGGCAAGGTGCAGTTCGCTCAGCCGGAACCGCACCTGCGCCTCGCCCCGCCGCTCCCCGATCCCGGTGCAGATGGCCAGCGCGTGGTGCAGCAGCGCGTACGCCTCGTCCAGCCGGCCCTGGTCGATGTCCATCTGGCCCAGGTTGGTGAGGACCTGCGCCTCCGCCGCTCGGTCCCCCACCGCGCGCAGGTCGTCCAGCGCCGCCTCGTAGCGCCGCCGGGCGCGGGTGTGGTCGCCGCGCAGCCGGTCCACCACCGCGAGGCTGCGCAGGGCCAGACCCCGGCCGTGCCGGTGGCCGGCGCTGTCGAACCAGGACAGTGCCGGTTCCAGGTCGGACACCGCGTCGTCGAGCCGGTGCTCGGCCAGGGCCAGGCCGGCCCGGGAGCACCGCACCGCCGCCTCCGAGCGCCGGTCGCCGTGGCGCAGAGCCGCCTCCAGCGCCACCTCGTGGGTCTCCGCCCAGTCGGCCAGGTGCGCCCTGGTCTCGAACAGCGCCACCGACCCGACCGCGAGGTCGGCGCACAGCTCGTGCTCGCCGAGTTCGGCGGCGCGCCGCACCGCCGAGACCAGGTTGAGCCGCTCCTCCTCGAACCAGCGGATCGGATCGTCGGTGAGCTGGTCGACGAGCTTCGCCGGCAGCGGCCACCGTGGCGCGGTCGACCGGACGATCGTGAAGTCGCCGCCGTACTGACGCCGGTGGGCCTCGTCGACCAGGAACGCCCAGCACCGCAGCAGCCGCACCTGGGCGGCGCGACGGTCGGCGGCCTGCACCGCCTCGGCCAGCCGTTGCCGGGCGAACGTGCCGACCAGCTCGTGCAGGCGGTACCGGGTGCGGTGGCCGGCGCCCCGGACCACGTCGACCAGCCGCGCCTCGACCAGCTGCTCCAGGGCGTCCGCGCCCTCGTCGGCACCCGCGTCGAGCAGCGGTCCGCAGACCCAGGCGGCGAAGTCGGTGGTCCCCAGCCCGCCGAGCAGCGGCAGCAGGTGTCGGGCGGACAGGTCCAGGGTCTCGAACGACACCTGCAGGCTCGCCCCCACGGCGGTCCCGCCGAGGGAGAGCTCGTCGAGCCGGCGGCCCTCATCGGTCAGCCGGTCGACGAGCTGGGCGATGGTCCAGTGCGGCCTGACCTCCAGCTTGGCCGCCGCGATCTGGAGCGCGAGCGGCAGGTGGCCGCACATCTCGGCGACCGCGGCGGCCGCCTCCGGCTCCGCCTGCACCCGCTCCTCCCCGATCACCGTGGAAAGCAGCCGCAGGCTCGTCTCCGGCTCCAGGACCCGGATGTCGAACCGGTCCACCCCGCGCAGCCCGGGCAGGGTGCCCCGGCTGGTGACGATCAGCGCGCCCCCGTACTCGGAGATCATCGGCTCCACCTGCCAGGCGGCGGTCGCGTCGTCCAGCACGACGAGTACGCGTCGGCCGGCCACCCGGCTGCGGAACATCGCGGCGAGCCCGTCCAGGTCGGCGGGCAGCCCGGCCGGGTCCGTGCCCAGCGCCCGCAGGAACTGGTCGAGCACCTTCTCCGGCGGCACGGGTCGGGCGTCGCTGTCGCGCAGCCGCGCGTACAGGTGGCCGTCGGGGAACCGGTCGGCGAGCGAGTGGGCGCAGTGCAGCGCCAGCGCGGTCTTGCCGACCCCGGGCGGGCCGCTGATCAGCACGACCACCCGCTGTGGCTGGTCGTCACCGACCAGTCGCCGCGTCACCGCCTCGACGGTGTCGTCGCGCCCGACGAAGCCGCGGGGTGCGGCGGGCAGCTGGTGCGGCACGGCCGGCGCCGTGGCCTCCGGCACCGGCGGCGGTGCGGACTCGCCGCCACCGGCGCCGCCACCACCGGTGGGAGCGCCGCCGGGAACGCCACCACCGCCGCCGGGGCCGCCGCTGCCGGGACCTCTGGCCGCCGGGCCGCCACCGCCGAGCGAGGGATCCCGGGCGAGAATGGCGCGTTCCAGCGCCCGCAGCTCGTCGCCCGGGTCGAGGCCGTGCTCCTCGACCAGCACCCGCTGCGCGCTCCGGTAGACCTCCAGCGCCTCCGCCTGTCGCCCGTCCCGGTAGAGCGCCAGCATCAGCTGCCCGTGGAACCGTTCCCGCAACGGGTACGCCGCGGTCAGCTCGCGGAGCTCGCCGATCACCTCCCGGTGGCGGCCGATGGCGAGCTCCAGGTCGAGCCGCTCCTCCAGCGCCGCCAGCCGCTCCTCGTCCAGGCGGCTCGCGACCGCCCGGATCCACCGGCCCGGCAGGCCGGCCAGCGCGTCCCCGCGCCACAGGCCGAGCGCCTCACGCAGCAGCTCGACCGCCTCCTCGGGGCGTTGGTCGCGTGCCGCCTCGCGGGCGCGCGCCAGCAGGCGGCGGAACCTGACCACGTCGAGGCTGTCCTCCGGGATCCGGATCAGGTAGCCGGCCTCGTGGGTGACGATCACACCGGCCAGGTCGAGCGCCGCGAGCCGGGCGCGCAGTTTCGAGATGCCGATCTGCACCTGCACCCAGGCCGTCGGCGGCGGTTCACCGTCCCACAGCGCGTCGAGGAACCGCTCCGCCTGGACCACGTGGCCCGGCTCGAGCAGCATGCAGGCGAGGATCACCTGCTGGCGAGGGCTGCCGATGGCCACCGGAGTTCCGCCCGACCGGACCTCCAACGGTCCGAGCAGGGCGAACGTCACATCGTGTTCTTCCACGGTCGGCCCTCACTCACTGGCGTGAGGATGCCATACCGTGGGTGTTCCGTCGACAACTCGTACGTCACTTGTCGACCTTCAGTGAGGTCGACTCAGACCACTTTGAGTCTAAATCGGATAAAAGACCTACGCGGAGGCCCTGCACACGCGGGACAGGCCCGACCACGCGGACCGGCGACGCCGTCCGGTGACCTACGCGGATGCGGTCACCCGCCGACGCCGCACCGTACCGCGTGGTACGAGGTCGGGGTGATCAGGACCTTGAGGTGTACCTGCTCGCCGGGTCGGAACACCCGGAAGGTCATCTCCGCCTGCGAGACCGCCGGCTGCGTCCCCAGGGGCAGGTAGTACGGATCGAGATCCACCACCAATCGGTACCGCCCCCGTGGAGGGGACTGTGGGAGGACGGTGACGTGGCCGAGCCGGTCGGTACGGCCGTCGCCCCGGAGGTTCCACTGGGCGTCCACCTCCTGAAGCAGCGTGACCGGGACACCCTCGGCCGCATTGCCGTACGCGCAGTCGAAGACCTCCGCTGAGATGCTCATGGCGTGATCGAACCTCCCGCCGCTATGGCCGCCCTAAACGTCGGGTAAACACCCCCGCGCGGCCACTGGAATCGTGCGTGAAGGGCGCAAGTGTGGTCCGCCGGTTCTTCGCCGAGTTCCGCGGTGGACTGGGAGACACCTTCGGCGCTTGCGCGGTCGGGCGGGAGACGCCGCGCGGGCGGTCGCCGACCTGGAACGTCCTGCACGACGCGCGCCGCGCTCTCGGACCCCACCACCGCTACACCTGGAGCATCCGGCACCAGCTCGCCGAGTGGCGCGGCGGAGCCGGGGACGTCGTCGGCGCCGTCACCGAGTACGAACGTCTGCTCGCCGACCGGCGGCGGATCCAGGGGCCGCTGAGTGGTGCCTACCTCAGACGGTGGAGGTAGCTGCCCGCGCAGCGGCCGCACCCCACCTGTCAGGCGCGCACCGGGACGGGCGTGCCGACCGTACGCCGTCCCCGGTCGCGTCCCGGCAGTTCAGAACGATGAACTGGTCGGGGTGGCGGGATTTGAACCCACGACCCCTCGCTCCCAAAGCGAGTGCGCTACCAAGCTGCGCTACACCCCGGACGACCCGATGCAGTCTACTTGTACTCTGGTAACGGGCCGACGGTCGACCGTCGCGCCACGCGGGTGTAGCTCAATGGTAGAGCTCCAGCCTTCCAAGCTGGCGGTGCGGGTTCGATTCCCGTCACCCGCTCCGATCCTCGCCGTGGTCCTCACCGCGGACCGGACCACGGTTCCCGGCGTACCCGCGAACAGCCCCCGCTTAGGATCATGGCGGCGGTCGCGGCCTCGCGACCGGTTTCCGGTGACGCTGGGGGACACGTGGGCACAGAAAGCAGGTGGCGGCCGGCGCTGTGGGCGCTCCTCGTCGTGGTGGCGTGGCTCGTCGTCGGCGGGGCGGCGGGCAGCTTCACGAGCCGGCTGAGCGAGGTCCAGAACAACGATGCCGAGACCTACCTGCCCGCGGACGCGGAGGCGACCCGCGCCGGCAAGCTGGAGGCCCGGTTCGGCGAGGAGGGCGTCCTGCCCGCGGTCGTCGTCTACGAACGCGAGGGCGGGCTGACCGAGGCCGACCTGGCGCACATCGAGGCGGTCACCTCCCGGCTCGCGGGCGTGACCGGGGTGGCCCGGCCGCCCACGGAGGCGTTCCCCTCCTCCGACGGCGCGGCGGCGAGCCAGGCCCTCTCGGTCACCGAGGACGAGATCGCCGGCACGGTCACGCGGATCCGTGAGGTGGCCCGCGAGGGTGCACCGGAAGGGCTCGCGATCCACGTCACCGGGCCGGCCGGGTTCGCCGCCGACCTCGGTGAGGCGTTCGGCGAGATCGACGGCATGCTGCTCGCCGTCACCGCCACCGTGGTGGCGATCATCCTCGTCCTCGTCTACCGCAGCCCGCTGCTGCCGCTGCTCGTGCTGCTCGGCGCCGGGCTCGCGCTCGGCACCGCCTCCGCTGTCGTGTACGTGCTGGCCAAGGCGGGGGTGGTGGTCCTCAACGGGGAGAGCCAGGGCATCATGCTCATCCTCGTCTTCGGCGCCGCCACCGACTACGCCCTGCTGCTGGTCGCCCGCTACCGGGAGGAGCTGGCCGCCCGGGAGAACCGGTTCGCGGCGATGGCGGTGGCGTGGCGGCGCTCGGCCGGCGCGATCGTCGCCTCCGGCACCACCGTGATCCTCGCCGTGCTGGCGCTCCTGCTCAGCGAGCTCAACTCCAACCGGGGCCTCGGGCCGGTGGCGGCGGTCGGGATCGCCTCCGCGCTGCTCGTGATGCTCACCTACCTGCCGGCGGTGCTCGCCCTGACCGGCCGGGTCGCGTTCTGGCCGTTCGCCCCCCGCGCGCGTAGCGACGCCGACACGACCGGTGAGCAGCGTCGCGGCGTCTGGGCGCGGCTGGCGGCGCTGGTCGGACGCCGCGCCCGGCCGGTGTGGCTGGTGACCGCGGTCGTCCTCGCGGCGTTCGCGGCACTCCTCCCGTCGTTCCGCGCCGACGGGGTGCCGGAGTCGGACTTCTTCCTCGCCGAGGTGGACTCGGTCGACGGGCAGGAGGCGCTCGCCCGCCACTTCCCCGCCGGCGCCTCCTCCCCCACGGTGATCATCGCCGACGCCGCCCAGGTCGGGCCGGTGGTCGCGGCGGCGAGCGCGGTGGACGGGGTCGCGCAGGCCCGACCCACCGGCGAGGTCGACGGCCTCGCCCGCATCGAGGTGCTGCTCGACGCGCCCGCCGACAGCGACGAGGCGATCGAGACGGTCAAGCGGCTGCGGACCGCGGTCCACGCCGTGCCCGGAGCCGACGCGCTGGTCGGCGGCGCGACCGCGGTCGACCTCGACAGCCGGGAGGCGGCCCGCCGCGACCAGCGGGTGATCATCCCCGTGACGCTGGTGGTGGTGTTCCTGGTGATCGCGGCGCTGCTGCGGGCCCTGCTGCTGCCGCTGCTGCTGCTCGCCTCGGTGGTGCTGTCGTACGCGGCGACCATGGGCCTGTCCGCGCTGGTGTTCAACCACGTGTTCGGCTTCCCCGGCGCGGACCCGGGTGTGCCGCTGTTCGCCTTCGTCTTCCTGGTGGCGCTCGGCGTCGATTACACGATCTTCCTCATGAGCCGGGTACGCGAGGAGTCCGCGCGGGTCGGCACCCGGGAGGGCATCCGGATCGGGCTGGCGGTCACCGGCGGGGTGATCACCTCGGCCGGGATCGTGCTCGCCGCCACGTTCTCCGCGCTGGCGGTGCTGCCGCTGCTGTTCCTGGTGCAGATCGCGTTCATCGTCGCGGTCGGCGTGCTCATCGACACGTTCGTGGTCCGCTCGCTGCTGGTGCCGGCGGTCTGCCACGACATCGGCCGGACCATCTGGTGGCCCAGCCGGCTGGCCCGCCGCGCCGAGGACGCGGCCGCGCTGGACCGGTGAGGGCGGCGCTCGCGCCTGTTTGAACGTCCGGGCTCAGCCGGTGAGGGCGGCGCTCCGCCGCCCTCACCGGCCGGCGACCCAGTCCCACGCCTGGCTCACCCACCAGGTCTGCTGCAGGAACGAGATCCCGCCGGTCACCAGCAGGAAGAAGGTCGCCAGGTGGGACGGCCACGCCGACGGCCGCGGCCGCCCCAGCGTCTCCTCCAGCACCACCCGCCCCAGCAGTCGCGACACCGCGAACACCAACGCGCCGGTGGCCAGCACCAGCAGCAGCGCCAGCGCCCGGCGTACCAGGTCGGTGCCGCCGGTGGCGGCCACCCAGGCGGCCCACGAGCCGATCAGGAACCACAACCCGACGACGGTGAACTTGCCGCCACGCCGCAGGGTCTGCCACCGCTGCCCCGCCACCCGGGCCGGCGGCCGCGGACCGAGCAGGTCTGGCGGCACCTCGCCGGTGTCCCCCTCCGGCGGCGGGGTCAGGTGGGGCACCCGGGCGACCCCGCGGTAGAACGGGCGTTCGGCCATCGGCCCGGTCGGCCGCGTGCCGTCAGCGTCCGGCCCGGGTTCCGGCCACCAGTCCGGCTCGTCGGTCCACGGCGAACCGGTGTCCTGCCCCCAGGCCGGTCCGGCGGTCATCCCCCGGTCGGGCCACGCGCCGGCGTCGTCCCGGCGGGGCGGCCAGCCTCCGGTCTCCCCCACCTTTCGAGAATCCCCGGTGACCATGCCCTCGTCCACCGGTTGCGACCAGGTGACCCACTGGTGCGGCCGGGTCGCGCCGGCGTCAGAGCGGCGGCAGTTGGCCGGTGCGCTCGTACTCGCTGATCTGCGCGATCCGGCGGGCGTGCCGCTCGGCTTTGGAGAACGGCGTACGCAGGAAGGTGAGCACGATCTCCGCCGCCTCCTCCAGGGTGTGCTGGCGGGCACCGATCCCCACCACGTTGGCGTCGTTGTGCTCCCGGGCCAGGGCCGCGGTCTCCCGCGACCAGGCCAGCGCCGCCCGCACGCCGGGCACCTTGTTGGCGGCGATCTGTTCGCCGTTGCCCGAGCCGCCGATCACCACCCCGAGGCTGCCGGGGTCGGCGACCACCCGGGCGGCGGTGTGCAGACAGTACGGGGGGTAGTCGTCGTCCGGGTCGTACTCGGACGGGCCCACGTCGACCACCTCGTACCCGTCGCTGACAAGCCGGGTCCGGAGGTAGGCCTTCAGCTCGTAGCCTGCGTGGTCAGAGCCGAGGTAGACGCGCATGAACCCGGAGTGTGGCAGGCGCGTCCACCCGGCCCTGCGGCACCCCGGCGGGCTTTGGCGAAACTCACCGTCCGCGGTCAGCCCGCCAGCTCGGCGAGCACCAGCCCGGCGCGGGCCTTGGGCACGAACCAGGTGCTCTTGCGCGGCATCTTCTGCCTCGCCAGGTTGACCGCCAGGAAGTCGTCGGTGGTGACCGGGGCGACGAGCACCGCGAGCTCGGCCGCGCCGCTGTCGACCTGCGCCGTCAGCCACGACACCGGGTAGTCCCCGCCGACGTACACCACCCGCTTGTCGTCCGGTTCCAGCCCCAACGTCCGCTTGAGCAGGTGCCGCTCCACCAGCGCGTGGTCGAGGTTGTCCACCAGCGGCGCGTCCGGGTCGGTCGGCAGCGTGACCGCGGTGTACCGGCCGTCCCGGTACAGGTGCACGGTGCCGCGCACCGGGTGCGGCCCGTCCGCGTCGCTCACCGGCCGGCCGGGGAGCGCCTCCAGCGCCGTCGGGTCCGGCAGGTGGGTCACCAGCCGGTGGTAGGGGGCGATCTGCACCGAGGCCGGCGTGGTCACCACCGCGAGAAACCGAGAGAGCCCCCCGGTCTGGGCCGCCAGGGTC
>CAZSNW010000002.1:17088-30532 GCA_964608245.1 uncultured Micromonosporaceae bacterium | reverse complement strand
GGCCGCCCTGCTGCAGGGCGTGGACAACATGTACGAGATCGACGAGGTCCGCCCCATCCTGGACCGGGCCGCGGAGCTGGCCGGCGTGCGGTACGGCGCCTCCGACAGCCGGGTGGCCGCCGAGAGCCACCCCAACGACGTGCGGCTGCGGATCGTCGCCGACCACGTCCGCAGTGGCCTGATGCTCATCGGCGACGGGGTCACCCCGGGCACCGAGGGCCGCGGCTACGTGCTGCGGCGCCTGCTGCGCCGCGCGGTACGCGCGATGCGGCTGCTCGGGTTCGAGGAGCCGGCCTTCCCCCACCTGTTCCCGGTGGCGCGCGACTGCATGGCGCCGTCCTACCCGGAGCTCGCCGAGGACTTCGAGCGCATCAGCCGGTACGCGTACGGCGAGGAGGAGGCGTTCCTGGCCACCCTGCGGACCGGGACCACCATCCTGGACACCGCCATCGCGCGGACCCGCCAGGCCGGTGGCACCACGCTGCCCGGTGAGGACGCGTTCCGGCTGCACGACACCTACGGTTTCCCGATCGACCTGACCCTGGAGATCGCCGCCGAGCACGGCCTGAAAGTCGACGAGGAGGGGTTCCGGCGGCTGATGGCCGAGCAGCGGCAGCGCGCCAAGGCGGACGCGCAGGCCCGCAAGACCGGCCACACCGACCTGTCCGCCTACCGGGCGGTGCTGGAGTCAGGCGGGCCGGTGCAGTTCACCGGCTACACCGAGACCGAGCGGGAGGCCCGGGTGCTGGCGCTGCTCGGCGCCGGCGGCGCCCCGGTGTCCGGGGCGGGCGAGGGCGACGAGGTGGAGCTGGTGCTGGACGCCACCCCGTTCTACGCCGAGGGCGGCGGCCAGCAGCCGGACACCGGCGTGATCGTGGTCGGCGGCGGTGAGCTGGAGGTGTTCGACGTCCAGTCGCCGGTGCCGGACCTCATCGTGCACCGGGCCCGCGTGGTACGCGGGGAGGTGCGCACCGGGGAGACCGCGCTGGCCCGCATCGACGTGGGCCGGCGGCGGGCGGTCTCCCGCGCCCACACCGCCACCCACCTGGTGCACCAGACCATGCGCAACTTCCTGGGGGAGGCGGCGACCCAGGCCGGGTCGCTCAATGCGCCGGGACGGCTGCGGTTCGACTTCCACAACCCGACCGCGGTGCCGCCGTCGGTGCTGCGCGACGTCGAGCAGACCATCAACCAGGTGCTGCTGGAGGACCTGGAGGTCCGCGCGTTCATCACCACGCTGGACGAGGCGCGGCGCATGGGCGCGATCGCACTGTTCGGCGAGAAGTACGGCGAGCGGGTCCGGGTGGTGGAGATCGGCGACTACGCCCGGGAGCTGTGCGGCGGCACCCACGCCGCCCGCTCCAGCCAGCTGGGCCTGGTGAAGCTGCTGCACGAGTCGTCCATCGGCTCCGGCGTACGCCGGGTGGAGGCGCTGGTCGGCCTCGACGCGTTCGACTACCTGGCCCGCGAACACCTGCTGGTGTCCCGGCTGGCGGAGATGTTCCGGGTGCCGCCGGAGCAGGTGGCCGACCGGGTGGAGCAGACGGTGGCGGCGCTGCGGGAGGCGGAGAAGGAGCTGGAGCAGCTGCGCACCCAGCTGCTGCTCTCCGGGGTGTCCGCCCTGGTCGCCGGGGCCGAGGACGTCCGCGGGGTCGCGCTGGTGGCGGCCGAGGCGCCGGAGGGCGCCACCCCGGCGGACGCGCGTACCCTGGCGCAGCAGATCCGCGACCGGATGGCCCCGGCCCGGCCGGGGGTGGCGGCGGTGGCGGCCCGCGCCGGCGGGAAGGCGTCCCTGGTGGTGGCGGTCAACGCCGCCGCCCGGGAGCGCGGCATCTCCGCCGCCGAGCTGGTCCGGACCGCGCTGGCCGGTCGGGGTGGCGGCAGTCCGGAGCTGGCCCAGGGCGGCGGCGCGCCCGCGGGCGACGTGCCGACCCTGCTGGGCGCGGTACGCGCCGCTCTGCCCTGACCGTTCTGCCCTGACCGTCAGTCGTCGCTGGCGAGCAGCTTCTTCTTCTCGGCGGCGAACTCCTCCTCGGTGAGCGCCCCGGCCAGTCGCAGCTCGTTGAGCTTGGCCAGCCGGTCCAGCTTGTCCTCGGAGCCGGAGCGCTGGGCCGGGGTGTCCACCTGCGGCGCCGCCGGCCGGTTGCCCGCCGTGACCTCCGCGAACCGGTCACGCACCGACGGCGGCAGGCTGGAGTCCACCCTGGTCAGCACCGCGTGCCGGTTGCTCCGGTCGGCCGGGTCGTACCACGCCGGGTAACGGTAGCCGGCGCGCGGGATGTCGACCCGCGGCACGATCGCGGTCTCCACGGCCTCGAACGCCTCGGATCCGTCGTCCGGGGTGACACGGAAGGTCAACCTCACCCTCGGGTTCTGGTTGACCGTCATTCCGGTGTCCTGCAGCCCGGTGAGGGTCGCGACCGCCGGCTGGCCGTGGGCGAACAGCCATCTCAACAGCTGGGCGCGCTGGAGGCCGCGCCAGAAGAACCACCCCGGCACCAGGCTGGCGCCGGTGGCGATCAGCCCCACCACCAGCGGCATGGCGCTCTCGCCGGGGGGCGCTTCGAGGAACGCCCACCACGCCCCGACCGCCACGGCCGGGACCGCGAGCAGGCCGATCAGCGAACGGGCGATGAGGCCGCCGATGATGGAGGCCGGGAGCCCGACCGCGAACGCCGTGAGGTAGGCGTCCGCCTCGGGCGGGCAGGGCGGGCCGTCACCACCGCAGGGCTCGAGGAAGACGAGGTACCGAACGGCCCAGCCGGTGGCGACCGCCCCCGCGACGGCCATCAGGTTCCCGATCAGCACGCGTCGCGACATGGGGGGAAGCTACCAGAACGGAGCCCTCGCGGCGGTCCCCCGTGAGGCCCGTCCACACCGTCCCAGATGAACGGTCCACAACGGATCCACGTCCGCCCCCGTCCCGCCGGGACGGGGGCGGCGGTCCGCGTCGCACCCGCGTCCGCGCCGGTAGCGCGCCCGGCAGGATTTGAACCTGCGACCTTGGGATTAGAAGTCCCCTGCTCTATCCGCTGAGCTACGGGCGCTTGCCATTCCGAAGGGTACCGCCTGCCCGCACTCCGTGCTGATCGCCTTTCACCCTCGGGTCCGCCACCTGCGGCAGCGGAGTCGACCAGCGGCGGGCCCGGACCGTGTTTTCGGTTTTGTCCCATTCATCCTTGACAGACCGGTACGGTGAGGCAGAGGACGGAGGGAGGGGAGCGTGACCGAACTACTGGAGATGCCGCAGGTCGCCGAGTGCACCGTCACCCAGTGCGGGTACAACGACGGCGGCTGCCACGCGGGGGCGATCACCATCGGTGGCGAGGGCGCGCACTGCGCGACCTTCATCGCCACCCCGGCCAAGGGCGGCATCGGCGAGGCGCTGGGCCGGGTCGGGGCGTGCCAGCGGGCCGACTGCCGGCACAACCACATGCTGGAGTGCCGGGCCCCGGCCATCCAGGTCGCCAGCGGTCAGGCGGTGGCCGACTGCCAGACCTACGATCCCCGCTGATCAGGACCCGCCGCGGCCGGCGGCCACCCGCCGCCGCACCTCGGGCGCGACCTTGCGGGCGAACTCCTCGATCAGCGCGGTGTCGTCGCTGGCGAGGATGAACCCGGAGACCCCGTACTCCAGGGCGAGGCCCGCCAGCGCCTCCGCCCACCGCGTCCCGCCGGCGCCGGGCCACTGGTCGGGCGGTGGGACGTTGAGCAGCCGCCGGACGGCGCGCGGATCCCGGCCGGCCGCGGCCGCACCCTCGTCGATGTGCGCGTTCATCTCCGCCAGCTGCGCCGGGCCGTCGGGCAGATAGGTGAGGCTGGGTACCCACCCGTCGGCGAGCCGGCCGGTCAGCCGCAGCATCCGCGGCTTGTACGCGCCGACCCAGATACCGATGTCGTGCGCCGGGGCGGGTCCCCGCTTGGCACCGACCACCCGGTAGTGACGACCGTCGACGCGTACCCCGCCGTGGCGGTCCGTGGCCCACACCTCCCGGATGATCCGGATCGCCTCCTCCAGCGCCTCCACGGCTTCACCGGGCGCCAGCCGGCGGCCGCCGTTGGCCTCGATCGCCTCCCAGAAGGCGCCGGCCCCGATCCCGAGCTCCACCCGGCCGCCGCTGAGCAGGTCGAGGCTCGCGGTGCTGCGGGCGACGACCGCCGGCTGACGCAGCGGCAGGTTGAGCACGTTGGTGGCGAGCCGCACCCGGTCGGTGGCCGCGGCCACGTACGACAGCAGGGTCCAGGTGTCCAGGAACGCCGGCAGGTAGGGGTGGTCCTGGAAGGTGACCAGGTCGAGGCCTGCCCGTTCCGCGAGCTGGGCGAGTTCCACCACCCGGTCGGGCGGCTCGGCGTTCGGGGTGAGGAACGCACCGAAGACCAGCTCGTGCCCGTAGTCGGTCATGTCCCCTCCCGGCGGGCCACCGGTCCGACCGCGTCGGCGGCCCCGGGATCCACGGTACGCGCGTACGGCGCCGTCCGGCCGCGCGTACCGTGGCCGTCACCCGATGAGGCCCCGCACCACCAGGGCGATCCCGGCGGCTCCGAAGAGCACGGCGAGCCCCATGACGATCCGCTGGGTGCGGCGCGCATCCCTGATCACCGCCTCCCGGCCGCGGGTGGAGACGACGAACGGGCCCGTGTCCGGCTTGCCGAGCCGTAGCACGCCGTCGACCTCGCGTACCTCGCCCATCACGGAGACCCGGGTGCCGGGACGGATCACCCACTCCTCGGTGCGGTGTCCGATCACGTCGACGATGCCGACCGGGGTGTCGAGCACGGCGCTGAGCCGGGCCAGCGCGCCGAGCAGCTTGTTCCCCTCCTGGAAGTGGTCGTGGACCCGTTCGGAGCCGTCGACCGTGGCGCCGTCGGGGGCGACCACCACGCGGCCGGTGTCGTCCTCCACGGTGAACGTGGTGACGCTGGCGGTGTCGTGCACGACGGTCGACCGCCGCTCCCACCGGCCGTTGGCCGCACGGCGGCGGGACACCCGGGTGACCTTCTGCCGGTGCCACACGCACGGGACCACCGACAGCGGGGCGACGATCTCGCCGTCCGGCCCGGGCCGCGCGGCGCCGACGACCTCACACACCTCCCGGAAGGTCCCGCTGCCGCCGAGGTCGGTCGCGGTCTTGGCGCGCTCGAGCAGTTCCCCGCAGGTGTACGTCGGCGTGGCCATCATCCGGTGCCACCGCCGCTGGGTCGCCACCCCGATGGCCACCAGCACCCCGGTGGCGACCAGGAAGATCACTCCGATCCCGAGCACCGGTCCACCTCCTGTCGTCCCGCGACGGTCGGTCCACGACCGCCGGTCCACTGGTGAACGTGGGCACTCTACGGCAGAATCGCCATCCGGTCATCCGACCGGAAGTGCGGATGCGCCGCTCAGTCGACGTCACCCCGTTTCCACACCAGCGTGACGTTCAGGCTGGCCGACCCTCCACCTTCGACGATCATGCCGGTGAGCTTGCCCGCCCTGGCGGTGAGCGCCAGCCCGAACTCCACCCGGGCCTCGTCGGGCCGGACGTGCTCCCACACCTCGGCGAGCTGCGCGCCGATCGCCCGGATGGTGTCGCGTACCCCGTCGAAGTCGAACGCCAAACGGGTCGGCTTGCTCCGGAAGCGCATTTCCGGCGGGGCGACGGAGGATGGTGTCGACCTCTGCCCGGGCGCCGTCCGTGGGCGGTCCCAGGTCCCCGGTGGCGGGAGTTCGCGGTCCAGGATCAGGTCGTCGGGCAGTGTCGGCGGCTGGTCCGGCGCCGAGGGCTGGTTGCCCGGCGTCGAATCCTGCCCGTCCGGGAAGGACACCGGGTCGTCCGGCAGCGACACCTCGGCGTAGAACTCCACGTCCCCGGCGCATACCGGAACCGGGATCGTCAGCCTGGTCCGCTCCACCGTCACCTGGTCCTCCCGCCGGTGCGTCCCTGTTGCGCCGATGCGCGCACCGTCCAGTGGACCACACGCCCGCGCGTACCCGCACGGCTGCGGACGGTGACCGGAGGTCAGGCGACGCAGCGGCGGGCGGCTCGTCCTCGGGACGCCGGACGGTCAGGCCCGCGTATACCGGGTGCGGGGCGCCGAGTCGGTCGCCCACCGGCTGCTGCACCACGGGGCGCAGGAGGACCTGGCCGCACCCCTGCGCAGCCTGGGCCGCCGGCTGCTGCGGGCGCTGCACGAGCTGCCGTCGCCCGGGCCGGCCCGCCCGTCACCGGGGACGGTCCGGCTCGGCGAGTGGCTACACGGCCGCGCAGGCCCAGGTGGACCGCCAGCTCGCCGCGCGACGGCTGGTGGAGTCGCTCAGCAACCGCGAGCGCGAGATCCTCACGATGGTGGCCCGCGGGATGTCCAACAGCGAGATCGGCTGCCGGCTGTTCCTGGGCACCGCGACGATCAAGGAGTACGTCAGCACCATCCTCAGCAAGCTCGGGGTGCGCAACCGCGTGCAGGCGGCGCTCATCGGGTACGGCGCGGGCCTGCTCCCCTGCCCCAGCGTGCTGACCGCGTCCGCCGACCACGACGACCCGGCCGTCGTCGACGATTTGACCACTGTGGACGGTAGCGCGTTCGACGCGACGAGCGAGCCGGCCGGTGCCCGCAGGTAGACGCACCGCACCCGCCGCACGTACCGGATGTTCAGCTGAGAAGGTCGGCGAGCACCGCCGCCTGGGAGTGTTCGCTGTCCCGGGTGGCGGTCAGCAGCGTCACGTCACCTTCACGAGCGAGCTCCCGCAGCCGGCGTAGCGCGTCGGCCTGCTCCGGCTGGCGCAGCTCCTGCCGGTAGCGGGCGGCGAACTCGTCGAACCGCTCCGGGACGTGCCCGTACCACTGGCGGAGCTCGGTCGACGGCGCCACCTCCTTCAACCACAGGTGCACCTCGGCCGCCTCCTTGCGGATACCCCGCGGCCAGACCCGGTCGACCAGGATGCGGCGGCCGTCGGACCTCTCCGGCGTGTCGTAGATCCTCTTCACCCGTACCGCGCCCACGTCTCCAGGATGCGTCAGCGGACGCGGGCCCGCCGGCGATCCGCCGGGAACCGACGCGGCGGATCCGCGACAGCCGCGCGGCGCCGCCGGTCGGCCGGCCGCCGTCAGCTGGCCATCGCGGTGAACCCGCCGACGATCGCCCCGTACGCCACATGGGCCACCAGGCTCACCAGGGGGGTGGCGACCCCGTAGTTGAGCATGAGGAACCCGGGCGGCTCCAGCAGCGCCACGTCCGGCGCGCCGGTGAGTGGGCTGCCCATCCGCGGGTGCACCAGCGGGACCAGGATGTTGACCAGCGCGGTGCCGACGAACAGCGCGTGCACCACCCCCAGCGCCGCGCCGAACAGCCAGCCGCTGCGGCCGGTGGCGACGAACGCCGCGAAGTAGCCGAGCGCGAAGATCTGCCCGGCGACGAAGTGCATGACGAACCCCAGCGCCTTGGCGCGGGTCCGGTCGTCGGTGACCGCGGTGCCGAGCAGGAACGGCAGGTCGATCCGGGTCAGCCGCAGCTCGCTGGCACCCCGCATGGCGGCGGTGAGCACGAGCGTGCCGACGAACCCGCCGACGAGCGTCCCCCACAGGTTCATCGCGGCGCCTTCGCCCCGGCGGTGTCGGTGGCCTTGCCGATCGCGTCCGCGGCGTTGATCAGCGACAGGTGGCTGAGCGCCTGCGGCAGGTTGCCGAGGAACTCGCCGGTGGCCGGGTCGATCTCCTCGCTGTAGAGGCCCACGTCGTTGGCGAGCCCGACCATCCGGTCCATCAGCTCGGCCGCGCGGTCCACGTGGCCGGCGACCGCCAGCGCCTCGGCCAGCCAGAACGAGCAGGCCACGAACGCGCCCTCGCCCCCGGGCAGCCCGTCGTCGGCCCGGTAGCGGTAGACGAGCGGACCGTCGGACAGCTCACGTGCGACCGCCTCGACCGTGCCGGCGAACCGCGGGCCCGACGGCTCCAGGTAGCCGTTGAGCAGGCCGAGCAGCACCCCGGCGTCGAGCTCGGTGCGGTCGGCGGCCCGCACGTACGCGCCGCGGCGCGCGTCGAAGCACCGGGTGTCGACGAACCGTCGCACGGCCGCCGCCTCCCGCCGCCACCACGGCGCGTGCCGGTCCGGCAGCAGCCCGGTCTCGGCCATGCGGACCGCGCGGTCGAGCGCCACCGCGCACATCATCTTCGACTGGGTGAAGTGCGCCGGCCCGCTGCGGACCTCCCAGATGCCGGTGTCCGGCTCGCGCCACCGGTTGCACACCAGGTCGGCGGTGGCGGCGAGCTGCCGCGCCAGGTCGGTGTCAAGCCGGCCGCCGGCCGACGCGTACTCGAAGGCGCACTGCACCAGCTCGCCGTAGACGTCCAGCTGCAGCTGGCCGGCGGCACCGTTGCCGACCCGCACCGGGGTCGAACCGCGGTAGCCGGACAGCGGCAGGGTGCGCTCGGGCGCCCGCGCGCCCCCGTCGAGCCGGTACAGCACCCGCAGCCTGGGCCGGGTCAGGCCGGAGGCGTGCAGCAGCCACCAGAAGTACGCCAGCGCCTCCCGGGTCGCTCCGACCGCGAGGAACGCGGCGAGGGTGAACGCCGAGTCGCGTACCCACGAGTAGCGGTAGTCCCAGTTGCGCACCCCGCCGGGATGCTCCGGCAGCGAGGTGGTGGCGGCCGCGGCCACCGCACCGGACGGGGCGGAGACGAGCAGTTTGAGGGCGAGCGCGCTGCGTGCCATCGCGTCGGCCCACGGTCCGGTGAACCGCCCGCCGGCCAGCCACCGCCGCCAGGCGGCGACGGTGTGCGCCAGCCGGGCCTCGCAGTCGTCCCGGGTGGGGACGACCAGCGGCTCCTGGCGGGCGAGGCTGAGCGCGATGAGCCCCGGCCGGCCGGGGCGGGCGTGGAACCGGCCGCCGAGCGCGGCGCCGTCGGCGGTGACCTCCCCGGCGTCCCAGGCGCACACCGCCACCGCCTCCGCCCCGTCGGTGGCCACCGGGGTGCCGTACCGGGTGGTGATCCGAGGGGTGCGCGCGCCGTAGCCGAACCGGGGGGTGACCCGCCACCGCAGCGGTACGTCGCCTGCCAGGCCCTCGACGCGGCGGACGAGTTCCCGCGCCGGGGTGAGGCCACCCCCGGGCAGGGTCAGCGCGTCGGTGACCCGGACCGCACCGTCGGCGGTGACGAAGGTCGTCTCCAGCACGTTGGTGCCGGGCAGGTAGCGGTGCTCGGCCAGGTAGGGGGTCTCCGGGGCGAGGTCGAACCGGCCGCCCCGCGCGTGGTCGAGCAGGCCGGCGAACACGCTGGGCGAGTCCAGGTCCGGCACGGGCAGCCAGTCGACCGACCCGTCGCGGGCCACCAGCGCGACCGTGCGCCCGTCGCCGATGGCGGCGTAGTCGCGCAGCGGCGCGTAGCCGTCGGTCCGGGTCACCGGGGTCGCCCGCTGCCCTGCGCGCAGGTGCACCACGCCTTCCAGGGTGCGACGCCGCGGCGCGGCTGTCCCGGGTTTCGGCGGGGCCGCGGTCCGCGTGTCGGACGGTGCCGACCGGTCACCGGACGCCGATGGCCGGCCGAAGGAGGCCCCGGCCGACCGGCCGTGGCACGCCCCGCCGGCCCGGCGCACGTCGAGCGCCGGGCCCGGGGACCGCCACCCCGACATGCGGCCGCCCGACCCGGCTCCGCACGGGCCGGGCCGGCCCGGCGGCCCGGGCCCGGCACTGTCTCGACCATACCACCGGTCTCATAACCCGGCCGTTATCGACGGGCGTCGCCAGCGGAGATAGACGCCCTAGAGATCGATTCTGTTGAAGCCTTGATGATCGTCTGAAAGACTGTCGCCTGACAACTGTCCCACCCGTACGGATGATCCGCCCTCCGTACGCAGGGACACCGGCACGGCCGATCCACCCGGCCGGCCACCGACCATCCGGAACCCCCGGAGGAACACATGAGACGACCCGCATCACACCTTCGGGCACGGCGCCTCGGTGCCGTGCTCACCGTCGCCGCGACCGCCGTCGCCCTCGCGACGACCCAGGCGGCCGCGTACGGCCTGACCACACCCGGGGCCGCCGGCGTACCGGAACCGACCGGCCAACTGGAGCGCGAGCACCTGGCCGATGTCGACGTCCTCGCGGCGGCCACCCCGGTGGAGCCGACCGCCGCCCAGCTCGACGCGGTCGAGGCGCTCGGCGCCACCGCCCGCTGGAGCAGCTTCGGCACCCCGCAGTCGCTCATCCGCTACGGCGAGGTGCTCGACACCGACATCCGGGCCGCCACCCCGACGGAGGCGGCCCGCGCGTTCTTCGACCGCCACCACGCGCTCTACCGGCTGGACTCCGGACAGATGCTCGCCGCGCACGCCGAGATCCGGGTCGCCGACGACGCCTGGATCGTGGTGCTGCAGCAGCGGGTCGCGGGCCTGCCGGTCTCCCCGGGCGGGTTCGCGTCGGTGGGACTGGTCGGCTCGGCGCGTACCGGCTGGGACATCGTCTACGTCTCCTCCAGCATGGCGCCGCAGATGCCGCTCTCCGGCACGGTCGCCACCACCGCGGGTGACGCGGTCGCCAGCGCCGCCGCCGCCGTCGGCACCGACCTCGACGCCTCCGACGTCACCACCACCGAGTTCCGCAACGGGTGGCGGCTGGTCGACGACGGCACCGGCACCGAGCAGCTGGTCCGCATGGTCGCCTTCCCCACCGCCGACGGGTTCCGACCGGCGTACGAGGTGTACTACCTGGAGACCGGGCTCGACGGGCACCAGGACGGCTACCGGCACATCCTCGACGCCGCCGACGGCGGGGTGCTGCTGCGGGAGAACATCGTCCACCAGCTCGACGACGACCCGTCCTGGCAGGTGTACCCGGCCCACCCGCAGACGAGCGGCACGGGCAAGCCGCCGTGGAACTACCCCAGCGTCGACAAGCGGGTCCGCTGGTGCTGGGCCCCGGCGCCCGACTGCGACCTGGTGGTGGGCAACCCGGCCGCGGGCGTGCCGTGGGACGTCGACCCGGTGACGGGGATGCCGACCTTCACCACCTCCGGCAACGCGGTCGTCGCGTTCGAGTCGTGGTTCGGCAACACGGTCGGCCAGCAGCCGATCGCCCTCGACCGGCGCTACGACTTCCCGTTCACCAACGTGTGGTACCGGACCGGCTGCCACTCGGACAACTTCGTGCCGGGCGGCAACGACATCGACGCCTCGGTGACCAACCTGTTCGTCGCCAACTGGCGGATGCACGACTGGTCCTACCACCTCGGGTTCACCGAGCAGACCTGGAACGCCCAGGCGCACAACTTCGGCCGCGGCGGTGCCGAGAACGACCCGGTGCTGGCGCGCGCCCAGGCCGGCGCGGTCACCCCGGGCTCGCGCAACAACGCCACCATGGCCACCCGGCCGGACGGCGTCTCCTCAATCATGAGCATGTTCCTGTGGCAGCCGCAGGCCGCCGCGTTCCACGGCCCGTGCGTGGCCGGTGACTACGACATGACCGTCATCGGCCACGAGTACACCCACATGATCGAGAACCGGCTGATCGGCAAGGGTGGCGGCCGCTCCGGGTTCCACGCCGGTGCGATGGGTGAGAGCTGGTCGGACTTCATCGCCGCCGAGTACCTCAACGAGTACGGGTTCGCGAGCGCCGCGCCGCACAACCCGTTCACCATCGGCGCGTACGTCACCGGCAACCCGCACCGCGGCATCCGCAACTACAACATGTCGTTCCCGTCGGCCGGCGAGCTGCCGCAGGCCGGCCGGGACGTGCACGTCAACACGCTGCACTTCGGCTCGATGGGGTACGACATCACCGGGCCGCAGGTGCACGCCGACAGCCAGATCTGGAGCGCGGTCAACCACGACCTGCGCACCCTGTTCCTGGAACGCTACCCGGACCAGGGCGGCACGCGGCAGGTCGAGTGCGCCGACGGGACGCGGCCGGTGGACGAGTGCCCGGGCAACCGGCGCTGGATCCAGCTCGTGTTCGACGCGATGCTGCTCATGCCGACCGCGCCGACCATGCTGGACGCCCGCGACGCGTACTTCGCCGCGGACATGCTCCGGTTCGGCGGCGCCAACCAGGACCTGCTGTGGCTCGGCTTCGCCCGCCGCGGCTTCGGCGAGCACGCCAGCGTGAACGGTCCGGCGGACACCGACCCGGTGCCGAGCTTCGAGTCGCCGCTGCACGAGGAGGCCACCCTCCGGTTCGTGACGGTCGCGGCCGAGGACGGTACACCGGTCGACGCCGAGATCTACGTGGGCAACTACGAGGCCCGGGTCACGCCGATCGGGTCGGTGGTGCGGTTCGTGCCCGACCCGGACGGCTACAACTTCGTGGCCCGCGCCGACGGGTACGGCCACGTGCGGTTCGTGGTCGACAAGCTCAAGCCGGGTGAGGACCGGACGATCACCGTCCGCATGCCGACCAACGTGGCGTCGATCCACCAGGGCGCCACGGCGTCCGGTGACGGCATCCGGCACAGCGCCCTGATCGACGACACCGAGGCCACCAACTGGCAGAACACCTTCGACCTGCCGAACCTGGTGGTGATCGACGCGCCGTCGTCGGCCGCCGGCAGCTACGGGGCGAGCGGCGCCGACTTCGGGCCTGCCCTCACCCCGGAGGGCTTCACCGGGGCGGTCGTGCTCGTCGACGACGGAAGCGCCAACCCGACCGAGGGCTGCGGCCCGCTGATCGGGTTCCCGGCCGGCGCGATCGCGCTGGTGGACCGGGGCACCTGCCCGTTCACCGAGAAGGTCGCCAACGCGCAGGCCGCCGGCGCGTCCGCGGTCATCGTGGTCAACAACGCACCGGGTGCCCCGATCCAGATGGGCGGGACCGACCCGTCGATCACCATCCCGTCGGTGATGGTGTCGCAGGCCGACGGCGCCGCCATCAAGGCGGGTCTGCCGGCCACCGGCACCGTGCGCGCGGCCGGCACCCCGACCGTGGCCGGCAGCCACGTGGTGATCGCGCTCGACGGCCCGCAGCAGATCCGGTACGTCCAGGCCAGCGCCATGCTGCTGCCGGACCAGAACCGGTTCACCGCGGTGCGGCAGTTCGAGCTGTACGCGTGCACGGCCGGCAACCCGGTCAACCCGACCTGCGACGGGTCGGTCGACGCCGGGTGGAAGCGGATCCTCCGCAGCCACAAGGACGCCTTCCCGGCGCCCAACCCCAGGCCGTCCTCGCCGGACCTGATCCTGCGCGGGTTCGAGGTGCCGACGACGACCGCGACCCACGTCAAGTTCGTCGTCCTCACCAACCAGTGCACGGGCAACCCGGACTACCAGGGCGCCCAGCACGCCGACCCGCTCACGCCCTCGGGCGACTGCCGCGACTCGGCGGTGGGGGCCGGTGAGGTCCGCGCCGCGGAGCTGCAGCTGCTGACCAGCAAGCCCAGGGTCGACGGGGCGAAGAAGGTCGGCTGACGGTACGCCGTGACGGGGCGGGGGGCGGGGGCGGGCGGGGCGGGCCCGCCCCCCCCCGGTGGGGGGGGG
>CAZSNW010000002.1:6551-17078 GCA_964608245.1 uncultured Micromonosporaceae bacterium | reverse complement strand
GCCCACCGCTTTCGGGGTCAGCCCACGGTGTCAGGCAGCATCGCCACCACCCCGGCGAGCCAGGGGGCGTACGCCGCCGGGTCGACCGCCATCTCCCGGCGCAGCGTCGCCGGCTCCACCCAGCGCAGCTCCGCCACCTCCGCCGGATCCGGGTGAAGCGGCGCGTCGGCGGCCAGCCGGCCGACCAGCACGTGGTCGTGCTCGTCCTCCACCCGACCGGTGGCCGGGTCGTCGGCCCGGTAGGAGTACACCCCCAGTTCGGTCAGGTCGACCCCGCGTACCCCCAGTTCCTCGGCCATCCGCCTGGCCGCCGCCTCCGCCGGCGGCACGCCCGGCGGCGGGTGGCCGCAGCAGGCGTTGCCCCACCGCAGCGGGAACCGGGTCTTGACCGCGGCCCGCCGCTGCAGCAGCAGCCGCCCGGCGTCGTCCACCAGCAGCACCGAGAACGCCCGGTGCCGCAGGCCCGGCGGCCGGTGGGCGGCCGCCACGGTCGCCGTGCCCACCGGTACGCCGGCGGCGTCGACCAGTTCGACCAGCTCCACCCGCTCGCGGTCGGGAGCCGCCGCGGTCACGCCGCTCCCCCGGCTGACCCGGCGGAGACCCCGTCACCGGTCACAGCCTCCCGCGGCGCCGGCGCAGGCTCGCCGCGCGGCGCGGGCGGCGTCGGGTCGTGTCCGGCGTCGCCGAGCACCCACGCGGCGAGGATGTCCAGCGGCAGCGGGCCTTGGGCGAGCACCCGGTGGTGGAACTCCTTGAGGTCGAACGCGGCGCCCTGCCGCTTCAGGAACCGGTCCCGCAGCTCGCGGATGCGCAGCCGGCCGGTCATGTACGCCAGCGCCTGGCCGGGCGCGGCGATGTACCGGTCCACCTCGTTGGCGATGTTGACCGGCGACAGCGCGGTGTTGGCGGTCATGAAGTCGATCGCCTGCTGCCGGGACCATCCGAAGTGGTGCATCCCGGTGTCGACCACCAGCCGGCAGGCCCGCCAGGCGTCGAACGACACCATGCCCAGCCGCGACAGCTCGTCCCGGTACAGCCCCAGCTCGTCGCACAGCCGCTCGGCGTACAGCGCCCACCCCTCGGCGTACGCCGAGACGGAGAGGAACCGGCGGAACTCGGGCAGCCCGACGAGCCGCTGCGCCAGCGCGATCTGCGTGTGGTGGCCGGGCACGCTCTCGTGGAACGCCAGCGCCTCGTACTCGAACCGGGTGCGCAGCTCCGGCCGGTAGGTGTTGACCACGTGGGCGCCCGGCCGGGAGCCGTCAGCCGACGGCGGCCGGTAGTAGCCGAGCACCGAGTCGGCCGCCTCCACCGGGTCCATCTCCTGCACCACGCAGGGCGCGATGTCGTAGCGGTGGAACGCGTCCGGCAGCGCCTCCTCGGCCCGCCGCAGCGCACCCTCGACGGTGGCGACGATCTCCGCGGCGGTGGAGAAGCGCAGCGCCGGGTCGTTGCGCAGCCGGTCGAGCACCTCGGGCACGTCGCCGGTGCCCAGCACCCGGCCGCCACGCTCGGCGAACTCCTCCCGCAGCTCGGCCACCAGCCGCAGCCCGGTGGCGTGGATCTCCTCCGGGTCCAGCCCGGTGGTGGTGTGCTCGCGCACCAGCGCCCGGTAGCCCTCCGACCCTCCCGGCAGGTGGCACACCCCCACCTGCTCGTCCGGCCGGGCGACCGGCAACAGCTCGTCGACGAGCACCGCCCGCCAGCGGCGCAGCGCCGGCTTCACCACGGTGTCCACCAGCTCGGCGGCCCGGGCGCGCCAGCGGTCGACGTCGACTCCGCCGCCGGGGGTGGGTCGCAGCAGCGGGTCCTTCCCCGGTGCGGTGGCGAGGTAGCCGTCGAGCTGGGTCACCGCCTGCCGGATGCCCCGCGCGGTCGGGACGCGGCCGTCGGCCGCGGCCTGCCGGTAGCGCTCGGCGAGCCCGTCGAGGTAGCCGCCGAGCCGGGACAGGCGGGTGAGGTACGCCTCGGCGGCCGGCGGGTCGGCGACCGACGTGGACGGCACCGCGGACAGCAGCCGCGGCAGCACCCCGAACATGGTGGCGGACACCGCCACCTCGTGCAGCGCCCAGCGCAGCGTCTCCTGCTGGGTGTCGAGCAGCCACCGCAGCACCGCGAGGCTCGTCCGCTCGGTCGGGTCGAGCCCGGCCGGGTCCACCTCGCCCAGCCGCGCGGCGAGGTCCGCCAGCTTTCCCCGCCGTCGTTCGTCGGCCTGGCGGCTCGGGTCGGGGACACGGTCGGCGTACCCGGGCACGCCGTAGACGGTGGCGGCGAACGGGTGGGCGGCGAAGGTCGTGCGCAGGTACTCGTCTCCCAGGTCGGCCAGCAGCCGCCGGCTGTCCCGGGTCGCAGGCCGGTTCACACGGCTCCTTCCGGTCGCGGGAACACCACGGCCAGCCTAGCCAGCCACGGCACGGTCGCCCTTTACGCCGCGCTTGCGTAGACTGGCTTCCCGCCACCCGCCCCCGACACGAGGAGACGCGCGCATGGGCGACCCCGGGCCGGTCGTGGTCGGCCTGGACGTCGGCGGCACCACCTGCAACGCGACCGTGCTGACCGGCGACGGCCGGTTCCTGGTCGACCGGCTGCTGGAGCGGCCGAGCCGGGTGGCCGAGGGCCCGGAGGCGACGATCGCGGTGCTGGTCGAGTCGATGGCCCACGCCCTGGAGGTGACCGGCACCCCGCGGGCGGCGGTGGCGGCGGTGGGCCTGGGTACGCCCGGCCCGGCCAGCGCCGACGGGGTGCTCTCCAGCCGGGGCGCCACCAACTTCCCGTACCCGCCGTGGTACGGCTTCGACATCCGCGGGGCTCTGGAGCGCGCCGTCGGGCTGCCGGTGGTCTACCTCAACGACGCCAACGCGGCGGCGCTGTACGCGCACACCCGCCACTTCGGCGACCTGGCCGGCGAGCGCAGCTCGGTGGCCGCGGTGGTGGGCACCGGGCTGGGCGGCGGTGTGGTGGTCGACGGCCGGGTGGTCACCGGCGCCAGTGGTCAGGCCGGCGAGCTGGGGCACGTGGAGATCCCGATGACCGGGCTGCTCGCCGACGACCAGCCGGTACCGGTGTGCGGGTGCGGGAGGTCCGGGGACGTCGAGAGCGTCGCCTCGCTGACCGGGATCGCCAACAACCTGCTCCCCTACTGGTTGACCCGCCACCCCGACCACGAGCTGGCCGGCCTGCCCCGGTGGGAGGCGGCGAAGCGGGTCCGCGGCCTGGCCGAACGGGACGACCCGTTGGCGCTGGCCGTCTTCGAGCAGCAGGCGATGGCGGTCGGCCGGCTGTTCGGCATCCTGGCCAACGTCACCGACCCGCACGCGTACTTCGTCGGCGGTGGCGTGGTGGAGGCGGCGCCGCGGTTCCGCGACTGGTTCCTCTCCCGGGTACGCGCACACCTGGTGCTCCGGGAGGAGCAGGCGGAGGTGGCCGAGGTCGCCCTGGTACCGGACCTGGACATGGCCGGGGCGCGCGGGGTGGCGCTGGCCGCGCTGGCGTCCGTGCAGTCGGTGGACGGTACGCGATGAGCGGCGTGACGGTCGACCGGGGCGCGGCGACGGGCCGGGGCGCGGCACCGGTGACGCCCCGGCGGGGTGCGGTCGCGCGGTGGCTGGTGGCGGCGGTGACGGTGACCCCGTTGCTGCGCTGGCTGGTGCTGGTGCACGCGGTGCCGGCGGGCCGACCGTGGCGCCGCGACTGCCCCCGCTGCGGCGCCGGCGTCTCCCCCTCCGCCGGGCTCGCACCCCTGCTGCCGGCCGCCCGCTGCCGCGGCTGCGGCCGACGCATCGGCGCCCCGCCGTACGCGCTGGAGGCCGCCACGCTGGTGGCCGCCGGCCTGGTGGCGGCCGCCGCCCCGGACTGCGGTGTCCTGCCCGCGCTGGCGCTCGCCGGGTGGGCGGCGGCCGGGGTCGCCCTGGTCTTCATCGACCTCGCGGTGCACCGGCTGCCGGACCGGCTGACCCTGCCCGCGGCCGGGTGGACGCTGGTGGTGCTCGGGGTGGAGGCGCTGGCCGACGGCGGCCCGTGGCCGCGGGCGCTGCTGGCCGCGCTCGTCTGCGGGGCCGGGTTCGCCACCGTCACCCTGCTGGTCGGGGAGGCGGCGTTCGGTCTGGGCGACGCGAAACTGGCGGTCAGCGTGGGCGCCCTGCTCGGCTGGGTGGGCTGGTCGGCGGTGGTGGTGGGGCTGGCGATCGCGTTCCTCGCCGGCGGCCTGGTGGCGGCGGCACTGCTGGTCACCCGCCGGGTCGGCCGACGCGACTCGCTGGCGTTCGGCCCCTACCTGGTGCTGGGCACCCTGCTGGCCGTCGCGTGGCTCACCCCGGCGTAGCCTGGGACCCATGAGGCGGCTGCTCACGCCGGGCTGGCTGGCCGGTCACCTGCTGACCCTGGTCCTGGTGACCGGCATGCTGGGGCTGGCCGTCTGGCAGTTCCACCGCGCCGCCGGGGGCAACGCGCTCAGCTGGGGCTACACCGTCCAGTGGCCGATCTTCGCCGGTTTCGTGGTGCTGATCTGGGCGCGGGAGGTACGCCGGGTGCTGCGCGGCGAGACCGCGGAGGCGACCGCGCCGACCACGGCGACGACGGCGGGCACGGCGACCGCGGCGGCCGGGTCCGGTCACCTCACCGGTGCGGCCGCCTCATCGGACCCGTCACCGACCGCCGGGCAGGCCGGCGCCCCCGCGGGCGTGCGCCGTCCGGTGGTGATGCGGCCCGCGGTGACGGTCGACGATGACGACGACCCCGAGGTCGCCGCCTACAACCGCTACCTGGCCTGGCTCAACGCCCACCCGGAGGCGCGGCCGGCCGACTACCACGACCACGTGTCACGAGGAACGGTCTGATGTCAGGTGCCCTGCTCCGCTTCCGCGTCATCGCCTACGTGGTGGGCGTCATGCTGCTGGTGCTCACCGTGGGGGTGGTGCTCCGGTACGGCTTCGGCGAGCCGCGGCTGTCGCAGACGGTGAGCCCGATCCACGGCTTCCTCTACATGGTCTACCTGGTGGCCGTGTTCGACCTGGGCCGGCGGGCCGGGTGGCGTCCGGTGCGGATGCTGCTGGTCATGCTGGCCGGCACGGTGCCGTTGATGTCGTTCTACGCCGAGCGGATGGTGGTGCGGCGCTGGCTGGGCGCGCCGACGGCCGAGGCCGAGCCCGCCCGTGCACCGGTGACCAGCAAGCAGGCGGGCGACGCCTCCTGACTCCCCACCCGTCCGGGTGCTTCGACCGACCCGGGTGGTGTGTCGGCGGGGTGGTCGGGTGTACTTTCTGTGCAACCTGGCAGACAGCGTGTTGTCACACCGCCGCGTAGCGCCTGGCGGGGCCGGGTACCGGGAAGGGTTGGACCGAGGACCGTCACATGAGCACCGCCCTGCACAGTCCGACCAGCGGACGCCGCCGGCTGCGTCACGAACTGCGGCGCGCCCGGGAGCGGGCGAACCTGACGCAGGAGCAGGTGGCGATCGCGATGGACTGGTCCACCTCGAAGGTGATCCGGATCGAGACCGGCACGGTCAGCATCTCCACCAACGACCTGCGGCAGCTGCTCCAGCTGTACAAGGTCACCGACCCGGAGGAGATCAGCAGGCTGGTGGAGCTGGCGAGACTGGGTCGGCGCCGCCCGTGGTGGGCCCGGTACAGCAAGCTGCTCCCCCCGGCGTACCTGTCGTACGTCGGGTTGGAGGACGACGCGAGCGTGATCCGGTGCTTCTACCCCCAGGGCATGCCGGGTCTGTTGCAGACCGAGGAGTTCGCCCGGGCCCTGATCGACGCCGAGCTCAGCACCGACGGGGTGTGGCCGCTGCGGCGTGACCCGGCGGACACGGCCCGGTGGGTGGAGCTGCGGCAGACCCGGCAGCGGGAGGTGCTGGACCGCGCCGACCCGCCGGAGCTGCTGGCGGTGCTCGACGAGGCGGTGCTGCGCCGGCAGATCGGCGGGCCGGCGGTACTGCGTGGACAGTTGCTCCACCTGGTGGACGTCTCGGTCCGCCCGAACGTCACCATCCGGGTGCTGCCGTTCACCGCACACCTGTACAACATCCTCAGCCCGTTCGTGATCCTGCAGTTCGCGGACCCTGCCGACACCGACGTGGTGTTCGCGGAGAGCACGTTCGAGCAGGTACTGCTGGACGAGTCCGAGACGGTCGCGACCTACGAGCGGATCTTCGACGCGCTGGCCGAGGCGGCGCTGTCGCCGGAGGCGTCACTGGAGCTGATCTCGCGGATCGCGGACGAGCTCGCCTGACGGATCCGGCCGCCGACACGGATCGGGTCGGGACCCGGGCTCCGGATCCCGACCCCTGGGTGTTCCGAGGCCGGCCACGGCCGGCCGATGCTCACGCGAGCCCGGCGAGTTCCCGCGCCCGGATCAGCGCGCGGACCACCTTGCCGAACTCCTGCACGTCACGGCTCCAGAACAGCCGGACCCTGTCGCCACGGGCCTTCGCCCACACTTCGAACCACCGGGCACGCCCCTCCACGCGCCAGAGCTCGCTGAGTTCGCTCAGCCGGTAGCGACGCCCGTACGTCTCCACGTACGCGGTGGTCACGGTGGTGCCCTCACCGCGGTAGAGCACCTGCGGTCGCAGCAGAGTCACGAAACGGTGACGCCGTCTTGGAGCGCCCAAGGATCGACTGTTACGGTTCATGGGTCTCCACCCCTCCTGCTGGTGAGCGGTTCGGGGACATCTGCTGGTGGACGGCGTCCGGGTGGCGGCCCGGACGCCGACCTGTCTCCGCGACGGCTGTGGCGCGGCGACGGTCGGGTACGGATCGATCACCTCCTCTGCTCGGGCTTCCAGTGTGCACTATGCCAGCCGGACATCGGAAGGGTTGCAGTCTGCAAGGTCGCAGATTTTTTCTCGATCCGTGACATTGACGGTCCACTACACGCGGAACGGACCGTCGATCGCGACAGGCGAGGGCCGGGGCGCCCCGGGGCGCCCCGGCCCTCGTCGCAGGTCACCGGGCCGGCCGCGGTGCGTGCCGACCCCGTCGACCGGTCACTCCAGCAGCTCCCAGCAGGTGGTCGGCTCCCAGGCCGCCGCGGTCGGGCCGACGAAGAAGTCGGTCGCCGAGGAGATCCCGGTCGGCGACTCCGGGTCGGGGTTGCCGATCAGGGTGTGACGCACCTGCGCGTCCGCCCCACCGGCGTAGTTGCCCGCCCCGGCCGGCAGCATGCCCTCGTAGTCCACGCTGGTCAGGCTGCGGGCCGCGGCGGCCACCCCGGCCCGGGTCAGGTCACGGTTCTCCAGCGCCTTCTCCAGCGCGGCCTTCAGCGGGTACTGCCAGATCCAGCCGATGGTGTAACCGTCGTTGAGGTTGTCCGGCTCACCCAGCGCCTCGCGCATGGCCTGGTGGCCCGGGGTGTCGGTGGCCCAGTTCTGGAACCCGGTCGACACCTGGTAGTACGCGAGGATCGCCGGCCCGGCCGGGCTCTCCAGCAGTGCCGGGTTGTAGGTCGGGTTGGAGCCGATGAACCGGCCGGTGTAGCCGTTCTGGACGGCGCCGCCGACGATCGTGCCGAGCTCGACCGGGCCGGCGGTGACGTAGACCAGGTCGGGCTGGCTGGCGACGATCCGGGCGATCGCCTCGGCCTGCGTCTCACCACCACCAGGCGGGGTGGGGATGTGCTCGAACTCCAGGCCGTGCGTCTCGGCCGCCAGCATCACCCCGGCGGCCGCGTCCAGGCCGTAGTCGTTGGGGAAGTGGACGGCCAGGACGCTCTCGACGCCGTAGGTCTCCACCGCGTAGTCGACGGCGTTCATCGCCTCGACGCAGTAGTTCGCCGGCGACTCCAGGATCACGTCCTCGAAGCTGTACTCCGAGTTGTACGCCGCGGGCACGCCGATGATGTTGTTGGCGCGCATGTCCGGCAGGATCGCCGCGGTGGTCGGGGACCCCAGCGACTGCGCCAGCGCCAGGATGTGCGGCTTCATCTCCTCGTACAGCCGGCTGTGCTCGGCGACGTCGTAGCCGGTGTTCTCGCTGTAGGTGGTGACGTCGACGTCGTACGCCTTGTCCACGCCGGGCGCCCGGATGCCGCCCTGCTCGTTGACCCGGCGCCAGAACGCCTCCTGGGCGGCGGTCAGCGGCCCGCCGAAGCCGGCGAACGGCCCGGTGAGGTCGGTCAGGATGCCCAGGTAGATGCAGCCGTTGTCCGGGTTGACCGCGTTCGGGCACGGCTCGTCGGTGACACCGAAGTCGGTGGCCACCTCGCCGTCACCCGACGGCGTACCGCCACCGTCCGACCGACAGGCGGCCAGCGCGAGCGCCACCATCATGGCGGCGACGCCCGCGGTAACCACTCTCCTTCTTCGCATGACTTCCTCCATGTATTCATTTTCATCAGTAGGAGAAGGGGAAGGACTTCCACCACAAGCGGATGCGGTGCCAGATCCCGAACAGTCCCCTCGGCTCGAAGATCAAGAACGCGATGATGAGCAGGCCGTAGAGCACCTGCTGCAGGTGGTTGTGGTTGAACAGGTCGGTGCTCCGGGTGCTGACGAACGGCAGCAGCGCCGCCAACCACTCCGCGATCTTGGGCAGGTACGCGATGAGGAACGCCCCCGCGATCGCTCCCGAGATGGTGCCGACCCCGCCGATCAGCACGATCACGATGTACTGCACGGACAGCAGCAGGGTGAACTGCCCCGGGTTGACGTGCAGGATCGTGGTGTAGAACAGCGCACCGGCGCAGCCGGCGTAGAACGACGAGATCGCGAACGCCACCGTCTTCTGCCGGGCCAGGTTGACGCCGATCACCCCGGCGGCGATGTCCCGGTCCCGGATGGCGGTGAACGCCCGGCCCACGTCGGAGCGGGCGATGTTGCGGGCGGCCAGGGCGAAGATGACCAGCAGCACGAACATCAGCCAGAACAACTGCTGCTGCCGGGTGAACATCGGACCGTTCACATCGAGCCGGTAGCCGAGCACGGTCACCGGCGGGGGCGGCCGGCCGGTGCTCAGGCCCCCGGTCACGTCCCGCCACTGCTCGAAGACGTGCTGGCCGACGAAGACCAGGCCGAGGGTGACGATCGCGAGGTACAGCCCGCGCAGTCGGGTGGCCAGCGGCGCCACCAGCGCCCCGACCGCCGCCGCGGCGAGCCCGGCGGCCGGCAGCCACACCACCACCTCGGTGACGCCGAACCCGAGCGTCCGGCCGTCCGGGTCGCCGGCGATCACCGCGGCGGTGTAGAAGCCGACCCCGGCGAAGAACGCGTGGCCCAACGAGACCTGTCCGGCGAACCCGGTCAGCAGCATCAGCCCGATCGCACCGATCGCCAGCGCGCAGCCCTGCGCCAGGACCGTGAGTTCCGCGTCCGGGGTGAGCAGCGGCAGTGTGAGGCCGACCAGCACCAGCACCACCACCGTGACCAGCTTGGTGGCGCTGTTGAACATGGCCATGTCGCTGCGGTACGAGGTGTGCAGCAGCGGCCGGCCGAAGGTGGGGCGCGACAGCACCCCCAGACGCCGCCGCGGCGTCGGCACGCCGCGGGTCTGCGGGGGACCGGCGACAGGTGTCGTGCTCACACTCGCTCCACTTCCCGGGTGCCGAACAACCCGTACGGCCGCAGGATCAGCACCAGCACCATGACCAGCCAGGGGACGATGACCGAGGGGTTGTCCCCGAGGAACGCCAGGTGGTCCGGGTAGCGGGCGGACACCGCCTGCAGCACCCCGATCGCCAGCCCGGCGACCACCGCGCCCTCCAGCGAGTCCAGCCCGCCCAGGATGATCACCGGCAGCGCGTACAGCGCAACCTGCCAGGCGTTGTTGTCCACGCTGGTGCCGGCGACGGCGAACACCCCGGCGACCGCGGCGAGGATGCCCGCCATCGCCCACGACAGCGCGAACACACCGCCCACGCTGACCCCGTTGGCCAGCGCCACCTCCTGGTCGAGGGCGGCGGCCCGCATCGCCAGGCCGGTGCGGGTGTACCGGAAGAACAGGAACAGCAGCGTGACGAGGATCCCCGCGGCCACCACGGTGGCGAGGTGCCGCTGCTGCACCGCCACCGGGCCGATCGTGATCCGCTCCAGGCCCCACGGGTCGTGCACGTGCCGCACGTTGGACCCGAGGAACGCGGTGGCCACCGTCCGCAGCACGATGTCCAGTCCGATGGTGATGATCGCGATCGCGAACACCGGTCGCCCGACCATCGGCCGGATCACGGCGCGTTCGATACCCAGCGCCAGCAGGCCGACCAGCAGCGCGCCGACCACCAGCGCACCCCAGAAGCCGAGCCAGGGCACCTGCACCAGGTAGGTCACCAGCACGATCCCGACGATCATGAAGCCGGGCTGGGCGAAGCTGATGACGTTGCTCGACTTGTAGATGATCACGAAGCCGAGTCCGATCAGGGCGTACGCGCTGCCGCGCCCCAGCCCCTCGGCCAGCGCCTCCAGCAGGGTGATCATCGGTCCGCCCTCCGCGGCGCGTAGAGATCGGCGACCAGGTCGGCGAAGAGCTTCTCGATCGCCGCCCGCTTGACCTTCTGCGTCGCGGTCAGCTCGCCGTCCTCGTGGTCGAGTTCCTT
>CAZSNW010000002.1:0-6541 GCA_964608245.1 uncultured Micromonosporaceae bacterium | reverse complement strand
TGATCTGCTCCACCCGGGCGAACCGCTCGTTGACCTGGTCGACCACGCCCTGGACGAGCTGGATCACCTCCGGCTTCTCCGACAGGTCCCGGTAGGTGGTGAAGTCGATCCGCCGACGCTGGGCCCACTCGGCGACCGTGTCGAACTCGATGCCGATCAGCGCCGTGAGGTACGGCCGCCGGTCGCCGATGACGATCGCCTCCTTGATGAAGGGCGAGGCCTTCAGCGCGTTCTCGATCTCGGAGGGGGCGATGTTCTTGCCGCCGGCGGTGATGATGATGTCCTTGGCCCGGTCGGTGATCTTCACGTGGGTGCCGTCGACCCACTCCCCGATGTCACCGGTCTTCAGCCACCCGTCCTCGGTGAACGCCTTGGCGGTGGCCTCCGGGTCACGGAAGTAGCCGGCGAACACCCCCGGGTGGCGGACCTGGATCTCGCCGTCGTCGGCGATGCGGATCTCCGCCGCGCCCAGCGGCTCACCGACCGTGCCGAGCTTGACCCGGCCGGGCCGGTTGGTGGTGGAGATGGCGGCGTTCTCGGTCATGCCGTACGCCTCGAAGATCGGCACCCCGATGCCCATGAAGAACCGCAGCACCTCCGGTGCGATCGGGGCCGCTCCGGAGATCGCCGCGCGGACCCGGCGCATGCCCAGCCGGGTGCGCAGCGCCCGGTACCAGCAGACCCAACCGATCGCGTACACCGACCGGGTGGCCAGCGTGTGGTTGCCGCCGGTGCGGACCAGGGTCTGGCCGATCCAGTCGGCCACCTTGAGCCAGAAGCGGGCCAGCCACCGCTTGGGCAGGGTGGCCGTGCCGAGCTTGATCTGGGCGGCGGCGAGGATCTTCTCCCAGATCCGCGGTACAGAGAACAGGATGGTCGGCTGGACCTCCACCAGGTTGGCCTGCACCGTGTCGATCGACTCGGCGAAGTGGACCTGGGTGCCGACGCCGGCGTTGAACCACGTGGTGAAGGTGCGCTCGACCACGTGACACAGGGGCAGGTAGGACAGCAGAAGGTCGCGCGGGTTGGGCGGTGGGTCGGTGATCCCGTCGCCGGAGGCGTGGGTGGCGATCGCGAACTCGATGTTGGCCACCGTGAGCATCGCGCCCTTGGGCGGCCCGGTGGTGCCCGAGGTGTAGATGAGGGTGGCCACGTCCTCCGGCTGCGCCGCGGCCATCCGCTCCTCCAGCGCGTGCGGGTGGGCGTTGCGGTGCAGCCGGCCGAGCGCGATGAGCTCGTCCCAGCTCATCAGCAGCGGGTGGTCGTAGCGGCCGCGGATCCCGCGCGGGTCGATGTAGACGATGTGGCGCAGGTCGGGGCACTGGTCGGCGACGGCCAGCGCCTTGTCGACCTGCTCCTGGTCCTCGGCCACCAGGACCACCGAGCCGGAGTGGCTGAGCAGGTAGGACACCTCCGCCGGCGGGTTGGTCGGGTACAGCCCGACCGTGGCGGCGCGGACGGCGACCGTGGCGATGTCGGTGAACAGCCACTCGGGGCGGTTCTCCGAGTGGATGGCGACCCGGTCGCCGGGCGCCACCCCGAGCGAGATGAGCGCGTGGGCGACGTCCTGGACCGTGTCCCAGTACTCCGCCCAGGTGATCTCCTGCCAGATGCCGAACTGCTTGTGGCGCATGGCGACCCGGTGCGGGGCGCGCGCGGCCCAGTCGCGGACCCGGGTGGCGAGGGTGGTGACGGTCGACCGCTGGTCGGCGGTCTCCTGGCGGGCGGGAGCGGTGGTGGTCATGTCGACGACGCCTCCCCGAGGTAGGCCCGGAGCACGTCCGGGTGGTTCTGGATCTCCGCCGGCGGGCCGGTCGCCACCGTGCGGCCGAAGTCGACCACCATGACCCGGTCGGCGAGGTCCATGACCAGCCCCATGTCGTGTTCGACCAGGATCATCGGGATGTGAAGATCCTCCCGGATGTCCAGGATGTACCGTGCCATGTCCTCGGTCTCCTCGAGGTTCATCCCGGCCACCGGCTCGTCCAGCAGCAGCAGCTTCGGTTCCATCGCCAGGGCACGGCCCAGCTCGACCCGCTTCTGCACGCCGTAGGGCAGCAGACCGACCGGCATCGACCGCCACTGCTCCAGCTCGAGGAAGTCGATGATCTCCTCGACCCGTCGCCGGTGGACGATCTCCTCGCGCCGGGCACGACCGAACCACACCACCGCGGCCAACGTCCCGTAGCGGATGTGGTGGTGCCGGACGAGCATGAGGTTGTCCAGCACGGTGAGGTTGCTGAACAGCTCCACGTTCTGGAACGTGCGCGCCATGCCCAGGCGGGCGATCTGGTGGGGTTTGCGGCCCAGGATCGGTACGCCGTCGAAGACCACTTCGCCGGCCTGCGGCCGGTAGACCCCGGACAGCACGTTGAAGATGGAGGTCTTGCCGGCACCGTTGGGCCCGATGATGGCGAACAGCTCGTCGCGGCCGACCGTGAAGCTCACCCCGTCGATGGCGCGGACACCCTCGAACGACAGGTGCACGTCGCGGAACACCAGGATGTCGTCGGAGGCCTCGGGCGTGGGCCGCTGCCGGGGGACCTCCGCGTCGGACGCCGTCTGGTGGGGCCGGGTCATGACAGCCACCGCTTCCGTCGCTTGTAGTGCTTGACCTCTCGGAACGACCGGCGCTGCTCCCCGCCCCCGGCGTGCAGGCCGAGGTAGAACTCGCGGATGTCCTCGGCGGCGAGCATCGCCTCGGCCGGCTTGTCCAGCACGATCGAGCCGGTCTCCATGACGTAGCCGTGGGAGGCGATCGACAGGGCCATGGT
Organism: uncultured Micromonosporaceae bacterium; assembly: GCA_964608245.1. Taxonomy (GTDB): domain Bacteria; phylum Actinomycetota; class Actinomycetes; order Mycobacteriales; family Micromonosporaceae; genus Natronosporangium. The sequence goes on along the minus strand of CAZSNW010000002.1, from coordinate 3,767 downwards.
GGCGTTCTGCTCCACCAGCAGCACGCCGGTGCCGGTCTTGTTGATCTCGACGATCAGGTCGCGCACCTGCTCCACGAGCCGGGGGGCGAGCCCCAGGCTCGGCTCGTCCAGCAGCAGGTAGCGCGGCTCGGCCATGAGCGCCCGGCCCATGGCGAGCATCTGCTGCTCACCGCCGGACAGGTAGCCGGCGCTGTCGCGCCGCCGGGTCGCCAGCACCGGGAACAGGCTGTACACCCGGTCCAGCCGGGACGCCAGGTTGCGGCGGTTGGTGTGGGCGCCGAGCCGCAGGTTCTCCTCCACGGTGAGTTCGCCGAGGATGCGACGACCCTCCATCACCTGGGCGATGCCCCGCCGCACCAGCTGGGCCGGACGAAGGCGGGTGACGTCCTCACCGTCGAGGGTGACCGATCCCCGGGTGATCTTGCCGTCGTGCACGTCGAGCAGTCCGGTGACCGCCCGCAGCAGGGTGCTCTTGCCGGCGCCGTTGGCGCCGAGCAGGGCCACGATCCGACCCGGAGGAACGCTCAGACTCACCCCCCGCAGCACCAGCATGACGTCGTCGTAGACGACCTCCAGGTTGTGCACCTGCAACATCGGGCGGCTCCCGGGGACAGGGGGTGCGGTGCTGGTGTGACCCGGTAAACTAACAGCGGTAGTTTAGTGCGTCACACCTGAGCGCCACAAGTTACCGGCAGGTTAAGGTGTGGCCACCGGTGTGGCAAGAGACAAGCGAGCGTACGGCCCGTGCCGGCGCCGCCGGACCGGCGGTTGCCGGGCCACCCGGACGACCCGTCACGGCGGCGGAAGGGAGGGGTGGCGTGCATCCCGGGCTCGACCTGGACCGGCTCGCCGCCTGGCTGAAGCGGCACCACCCCGAGCTGATCCGTGGCAGGCTCACCGCCACCCTGGTCCCCGGTGGCCGGTCCAACCTCACCTACCGGGTCACCGACGGCCACCGCCGGTGGGTGCTGCGCCGCCCGCCGCTCGGTCACGTGCTGGCCACCGCCCACGACATGGGGCGCGAGCACCGGGTGATCACCGCGCTGCGCGACACCGGCGTCCCGGTGCCGGCCACCCTGCTGTACTGCCCGGACCCGGACGTGATCGGCGCCCCGTTCTACGGCATGGAGGAGGTCGCCGGCACCGTCTACCGCACCGCCGCCCAGACCGCCTCGCTCACCGCCGAGGAGCGCACCGCCGTGGCGCTCGCCCTGGTGGAGACCCTCGCCGACCTGCACACCGTCGACCCCGCCGCCGTCGGCCTCGCCGACTTCGGACGGCCGGAGGGCTTCCTCGCCCGGCAGGTACGCCGCTGGCGTACCCAGCTGGAGGCCTCCCGCAGCCGCGACCTGCCCGGCATCGACGATCTCGCCGACGCGCTGGCCGCCTCCGTCCCCGACAGTCCCCGCGCGGCGATCGTCCACGGTGACTACCGGTTGGACAACGTACTGGTGCGCGGCACCCGGATCGCCGCGGTGCTCGACTGGGAGATGTCCACCCTCGGCGACCCGCTCACCGACCTCGGCCTGTTGCTCGTCTACTGGGACCGGCTCGCCGACCCCGACTCCCCGGTCGCCACCGGGGTGGGCGCCGCCCACGGGTTCCCGCCCGGACAGACGCTGGTGCGCTGGTACGCCGAGCGCGCCGGCACCCCGGTGCCCGACCTCGGCTGGTACGTCGCCCTCGGCGCCTTCAAGCTCGCCGTGATCCTCGAGGGCATCCACTACCGGTACACCCTCGGCAAGACGGTCGGCGAGGGCTTCGACCGGATCGGCGCCATGGTCCCCCCGCTCGTCCGGCTCGGCCACGACGCACTGGCCCGCCGGTGACCGCGTACAGGCGGAAGGAGGCCGCATGGACTTCAGCTACGACGACCGCACCGAGGAGCTGCGGCAGAAGCTGCTCGCGTTCATGGACAGCCACGTCTACCCGGCCGAACCGGTCTTCGCCGAGCAGGCGCAGGCCGGCGGGTGGGACCCTCCGCCGGTCGTGGCCGAGCTGCAGGCCGAGGCGCGCGCCCGCGGCCTGTGGAACCTGTTCCTGCCGCCGGCCGCCGGCGGCGCGCTGACCACCCTGCATTACGCGCCGCTGGCCGAGATCACTGGCCGTAGTCCGGCGCTCGCGCCGGTGGCGCTCAACTGCGCCGCGCCGGACACCGGCAACATGGAGGTGCTGGCGATGTTCGGCAGCGCGGAGCAGCGCCGCCGCTGGCTGGAACCGCTGCTCGACGGGCGGATCCGGTCGGCGTTCTGCATGACCGAGCCGGACGTGGCCTCCTCGGACGCCACGAACGTCGCCACCCGGATCACCCGCGACGGCGACCACTACGTCATCAACGGCCGCAAGTGGTGGTCGACCGGGGCGATGAGCAGCCGCTGCGCGGTCTTCATCGTCATGGGGCAGACGAACCCCGAGGCCGAGCGCCACCGCCGGCAGTCCATGATCCTGGTCCCGCGCGACACCCCCGGGGTGACGGTACGCCGGGGCCTGAGCGTCATGGGGTACCTGGACCACACCCACGGCGGCCACGCCGAGATCGACTTCGACGACGTACGCGTGCCGGTGGAGAACCTCATCGGCGAGGAGGGGGACGGCTTCGCCATCGCGCAGGCCCGGCTCGGCCCCGGCCGGGTCCACCACTGCATGCGACTGATCGGCATGGGCGAGCGCGCACTCGACCTGATGTGCCGGCGGGCGTTGGACCGGGTGGCGTTCGACCGGCCGCTGGCTGAGCAGGGCGTGGTGCAGCACTGGATCGCCGAGGCCCGGGTACGCCTGGAGCAGCTGCGACTGCTGGTGCTGCGGACCGCCTGGCTGATCGACACCCACGGCAACCGGGCCGCCCACCGGGACATCCAGGCGATCAAGGTGGCCGCGCCGGCGACCGTCGAGTGGATCATCGACAAGGCGATCCAGGTGCACGGCGCCGCCGGCTTGAGCCAGGACTTCCCGCTGGCGATGCTGTGGGCCGCCGCCCGGTCGCTGCGGATCGCCGACGGGCCGGACGAGGTGCACCGGATGTCCCTGGCCCGCCGGGAGCTGCGCCGCTTCCGGTCGGCCGACGACGGCGCGGGCGGCCGCTGACGCGCGACGGCCGGCCGGGCTGCCCCTCGCCCGGCCGGCCGTTCCATCCCCCCGTCAGACCGCTTGCAGGCCCTCGGAGCGGGCCAGCTCCCGCAGCCGACCCAGCGCCTGGATCTCCAGCTGCCGGATACGTTCCCTCGACAGCGAGAACCGCGACGCGACCTCGGTCAGGGAGTGCTCGCGGCCATCCTCCAACCCGTAACGGGCGCGCATGATGCCGGCGGACCGGTCGTCGAGGTGGTTGAGCAGCCCCTCGATGCGCTGCCGCTCCATGCCCGACATGACCACGTCCTCCGGCGACGGCTCGTCGGAGTCCGCCACCAGATCCCCCAGGTAGGTGTCACCGTCGTCACCGACCGGGGTGTCCAGCGACACCGTGTCCTGCGACCAGCGGATCAGCTCGTTGACCCGCTCGACGCTGACGCCGAGCGCCTCGGCGACCTGCTCCGGCTGCGGATCGGTCCCCATCTCGCGGGTCAGCTGCCGGACCACGTTGCGCATCCGGTTGACGTCCTCCACCAGGTGCACGGGCAGCCGCACGGTGCGCTCCTGCTGGGCGATCGCACGCGAGATCGCCTGCCGGATCCACCAGGTGGCGTAGGTGGAGAACTTGTACCCACGGCGGTAGTCGAACTTCTCCACCGCCCGCACCAGGCCGGTGTTGCCCTCCTGGATCAGGTCGA
>CAZSNW010000001.1:28822-40482 GCA_964608245.1 uncultured Micromonosporaceae bacterium | reverse complement strand
GGGCCATCTCCAGCAGCTTGCGCTGCCCACCGGACAGGCTGCCGGCGAAGTCGTCGCGCTTGCGGTCGAGCTTGAACCGGGCGAGCAGCTCCTCGGCGCGCGCGGTGATCTCCCGCTCCTGGTCGCGCCACAGGAACGGCAGCAGGCCGACGAAGAAGTTCTCACCGCGCTGCCGCGGCGCTCCCAGCCGCATGTTCTCGATCACCGTCAGGCGGGCCAGCGCCTTGGTGAGCTGGAAGGTACGCACCATGCCCAGCCGGGCGATCTGGTGGGCGCGCAGCCCGTCCAACCGGCGGCCGTTGAAGGTCCACCGGCCGGCCTGCGGGGTGTCGAACCCGGTCAGCAGGTTGAACAGGGTCGTCTTGCCGGCCCCGTTCGGGCCGATGATGGCGGTGATCGAGCCCCGCTGGATCTCCAGGTGCTCCACGTTGACCGCAGTCAGGCCACCGAAACGGCGCACCATGCCGTCGATCACCAGGATCGGGTCGGGCTTGGCCACCCCCGGCTGCGGGGGCACGTCGGCCAGTACCCGACGGATCCGCTCCTGCACCGCCGTGTCTGAAGTCACCTGGTCAGCGCACATTGAGCGAGATCTCCCTCTTGTCGCCGAAGATGCCCTGCGGTCGGAATATCAGCAACGCGATGATCCCGATGCCGAGCAACATGAACACCACGGAGCCGACCTTGGTCGAGTCCAGCACCGAGTCCGGCAGCACACCGGTCTCCGACAGCTCGGTGAGGAACGTGCTGAGCAGGTTGAACAGGAACCAGAAGATCATCGCGCCCACGACCGGGCCGAAGATCCGCGCGACTCCGCCGAGGATGAGGACCGCGTACAGGTAGAAGGTGAAGGTGGTGTGGTACTGGTCGGGGGCGACGTTACCGAAGCGGAGCCCCTGCATGAGGCCGGCCACCGCACCGATCAGGCCACCCAGCACCAGCGCCTGCACCTTGTAGCTGAAGGCGTTCTTGCCGAGGCTGCGGGCCGCGTCCTCGTCCTCCCGGATCGCCTTGAGCACCCGGCCCCACGGGCTGCGCATCGCCAGCCACACCAGCACCAGGCACAGCGCCACCAGGACCCAGCCGACGAGCATGGTCCACAGGTTCGGCGCGGTGTAGAAGAACGGGCCGATCTCCAGGCGACCCCGCCGCTGGAAGTACTCGCCGACCGTGATGCCGTTGGCCACCAGCCAGTCGCCGAAGTCCCAGCCGTACTGCCGGAAGGTGTCGGAGAAGCCGCGCAGGCCCTCCGCGCCACCGGTGTGTTCGCGCAGGCTCACCGACCGGAGCACCCGTCGGATCGCCTCGGCCGCGGCCACCGTGGCGATCGCCAGGTAGTCGGCGCGCAGCCGCAGGGTGGCGACGCCGAGCAGCACCGCCAGCAGCACCGCGGCGACCAGCCCGAGCAGGATGCTGGGCCAGAACCCCATGCCCAGGGTGACCACGCCGATCGCCAGGCCGTAGGCGCCCATCGCGGCGAACGCCGCCTGGCCGAAGTTGAGCAGACCGGTGTAGCCGAACTGCACGTTGAGCCCGATCGCCGCCAGCGCGTACACCACCACGCCGGGGCCGAACATCTGGGTCACCGCGGTGCTGAAGATGGTTGACCAGTCCATGTGCGCGACCCTCCCTCAGCCGATCCGCACCCGGCGCCCGAGCAGGCCCTGCGGACGCACCAGCAGCACCACGATCAGAGCGACCAGCGCGACCACGTACTTGAACTCGCTCGGCACCCACAGCGTCGACAGTTGCACCAGCAACCCGATGAGCACCCCGCCGGCGACCGCGCCGAAGGCGGTACCCAGGCCTCCGACCACCACCGCGGCGAAGATGAGCAGCAGCACCTGGAAGCCCATCAGGTAGTTGACCGACTCGTGCATGGCCAGGAACACCCCGGCCAGGGCGGCGAGCCCTGCGCCGACCGCCCACACCAGGCGGGTGACCCGGTCGACGTTGATGCCGGACGCGGCGGCGAGCGACGGGTTGTCCGCCACCGCCCGGATCGCCTTGCCCATCCGGGTCCGCATCAGCGCCACCGCCACCCCCACCAGCACGAGCAGCGCGATGGCGTCGGTGATCAGGGTCTTGGCGGGTACCGCCAGCGGCCCGAGCTCCAGCGGCCGCTGCACCGCGAAGTCGGCGTAGAGCCGGCGGTTGGGCCCGATGAGGTAGAGGTACAGGTACCGGAGCAGCAGCGCCACGCCGATCGATATGATCATCATGGCGATGAGCCCGGTGCCCCGGCGGCGCAGCCACCCCCAGAAGGCGACGTCCTGCAGGTAGCCGAACAGCGCACCGACCGCCACCGCCAGCACCGTCGCGACGATCAGGTGGATGCGGATGTCGAGCGCGTTGGCGAGCATCACGTTGAAGACCAGGGCCATGATCGCCCCGAACGAGACCAGCTCGCCGTGGGAGAAGTTGATCAGGCCGGTGGTACCGAAGATCAACGACAGGCCGAGCGCGGCCAGCGCGACGATGAGACCGAGGTGGATACCGCTGTAGATGTTGCTGACGACCCGGCCGAGCTGACCACGACCCCCGGGGCTTCCCCCCTCTTCCTCCTCCGGCCCCGTCGGCTCGCCCGGCACGTCCGGGCCCTCCTGCGCGAGCCACCCGCCGGCGGCGTCCGATCCGCCGGCGGCCGCCGCCACGCCGCCGGAGGTCGCGGCGTACGCGGACACCGCTGGGGCCGCGACGGCGGTCTCCGCCGTCACCGACACGGCCGCGGGGGCGGCGACTGTCACCGTACGAAACGCGGGGTCGTCACCGGCCGCCCACGCAGCCGACGAACTCACCCCTAACGCGAAGATCACGCTGCCCAGCAGCGCTGTGAGCATGACGACCGCTCGTCGCACCGGTGCTCCTCGGTCCGGGGGGATGCAAATGTCGTGCGAGGTGCCGCAACATTTCAGCACCAGACCGGAGGATCATAGCGGCTGTCACATCGGCGCGGGCGTCCCCCCGTCGTCGCAGGCCAGCGGGGCCGTCAGCGGGACCGGATCCGACCGTTCAGTCGCTACGCGGTGACGGTCAGTCCCGGTCGCCCTCCACCATTTCGGCGATGATGCGGTCGGCCACCTCGCGCATGCCGATCCGGTGGTCCATCGCGGTGCGCTGGATCCACTTGAACGCCTGCGGTTCGGTCATGCCGTACCGGGTCATGAGCAGCCCCTTGGCGCGTTCGACGCGCTTGCGGGTCTCCAACCGCTCGGTGAGCTCGGCGACCTCGGCCTCCAGCGCCGCGGCCTCGGCGAACCGGGAGATGGCGATCTCGATCGCCGGCATCAGGTCGCTCTTCTGGAACGGCTTGACCAGGTAGGCCATGGCGCCGGCGGCCCGGGCCCGCTCCACCAGGTCCCGCTGGCTGAACGCGGTGAGGATGAGCACCGGCGCCAGGTGGGCCTCGCTGATCTTCTCGGCGGCCTCCAGGCCGTCCATGACCGGCATCTTGATGTCGAGGATGACCAGGTCCGGCCGCAGCTCCTCGGTCAGGCGGACCGCCGTCTCCCCGTCACCGGCCTCACCGACGACCTCGTAGCCCTCCTCGGTGAGCATCTCCGCCAGGTCGAGCCGGATCAACGCCTCGTCCTCGGCGATCAGCACCCGCCGCCGCGGCGCCTCCTGCCGGTCCGCCTCCCCCACCGCGTGACTCCTCGCTCTGCCGCCACCCCGACGGCCACCGTGCCTCGAACCAGACTAACCGGTTAAGCTCATCAGTGACCGCGCGCCCCTGTAGGCCAACTGGTAGAGCCAGTGGACTCAAAATCCACCAAGTGTGGGTTCGAATCCCACCGGGGGCACGAGCGGGCCGCCCCGGCGACCCGCGTACCGGCACCCTCGTGGCGGGTGTCGCGACGGGTCTTCAGAAGGTGTCGCCGCCGAGCAGGGTGCGCTCCAGGTCGTCGGCGGTGGCCGTCACCAGCTCCAGCGGCCGTTCGAGTTCGTTGGGGTCGAGGTTGGCCAGCGGCACCGCGTGCCGGAAGGTGACCAGGTCCCCGGCCTTGCCCATGCCGCCGCACACGGTGCGACCGATCCGGTCGATGGCCCGGTCCAGGTCGACCGCCACCACGTCACCGATGGGGGATTCGATCTGCACCCACTCCTCGGCGCCGGGCAGCATCATCCGCCACAGCATCACCGTCTGGGTCCGCCGGTCGCCCAGCTCGAAGACCAGCCGCACCAGGCCGTCGCTCTCCTCCTCGACCCGGTAGCGGGACCGGACGTAGTTCACCAGGTCGTCCCAGCTGGCCATCGCACCACCCCCGGGGCCCTCGCGCGGACGTCGCCTGGGTGCCCCCGCCCGGTGGGTGCGAAACCTCTCCCGGGGCGGCCGGCGTACGCCCGGTGCCCGCCCCGGGTGGTGCGCGCTACGCCGCGGCGCCGGCCTGCTCCCACTCCCGCAACGAGCGGGGACGCAGGTCGGTCCAGATCCGGTCGACGTGGTCCAGGCACTCCTGGCGGGAGCCCACGGTGCCCTCCCGGCGCCAGCCGGCGGGCGGCTCCCGGTCGGCCGGCCACACCGAGTACTGCTCCTCGTCGTTGACCACCACCGCGTACGTCGCGGCGCCGGCGCCGTCCTCCTCGTGCATGCCCCACACCCTAGCGCCACCGTCCGTCCGGTGAGGATCCACTCCGGACTAACTAATCCACTCCGGACTAACTAATAGGTACGCCGGTGCGGCTGCTCCTCAGGCCGGAACCGTGACCGACACCAGGGCGAACAGGCCGAAGCCGGCGGTCAGCAGCAGCGGGCCGAGCGGGCTGGTCTGGCCCTCGTGCGCCTCGGTGATCATCTCCTCCAGCACCACGCTGGTCAGCACCCCGCCGGTGGCGGCCAGCACCGACAGCGTCAGCACCTCCGGCGCGGCCCGCAGGGCCAGGTAGCCCAGGGCGGCGCCGAACAGCACCGGTACGGCGACGCTCGCGACCACGAGCAGCCGGACGCGGACCGGGTAGCCGGCCCGGCGCAGCGTGGCGGTGGCGGCGAACCCCTCCGGCAGGTCGGCCGGCGTCTGCCCCAGCGCCAGCAGCAGCCCCAGGACCGGGTTGACCAGGCTGCCGGTGCCGATCATGATCCCGTCGCTGAGCAGGTCCAGCCACACCCCGGAGAAGATCGCAAGCGGCCGGTTGGAGGAGGCGGGGTCCGCCAGCCGCGCCCGGATCAGGCCGATGAGCCGCTCCAGGCCCATGAACACCACCCCGCCGGCGACGAACGCAACGACCGGTATCCAGGCGGGCCGGGCGGCGAGCGCCGCCGGCATGAGCTCCAACCCGACGACCGCGAGCACGATCCCGGCCGCGAGGTGCAGGACGAGGCTGAGCACCCGCTCAGTGACGGTGACCGCCTCGGCGACCAGCGCACCGACCACGGTGGCGAGCGCCGGCAGGGTCGCCACGGCCAGCACGGTGGCCAGGTCACACACGGCCGCCCACCCCGGTCGGCCTACCCATGGCACCGGCCATCGCGTCAGTCACCCGGCCCGGCCCATGCCGACCCTCCCCCGGTTCGTCCTCCTGGCAGGCTAGCCGGGCGCACCCGGGCGACGGGCGGTTTCGCCGCGGCCCGACCGCCCGGCAAAACGGCCGCGGAGCGGCCCCCACGACCGCCCTTAGCGGGGAGCCGGGAAGACAACTGTCCCCGGACGCTTCGCGTCCGGGGACAGGACGGATGATCGCCGTTGATGGGGCGGCGACCGACGATCAGTCGACTGGGAGGTGATCAGTCGACTAGCAGGCCTTCTGCGGAGGGGGGCACTCCTGCGGCGGAGGCGGCGGAGGCGGCGGAGGCGCCGGCAGCGAGGGGACGTTGAGCGTCACCTCCGGATCACTCCAGTTCCAGTCCCGCTCCCCTGGCACCCTTGCGCTCACCCGCACGGTCTTCCCGGCGTACACCCCGCTATAGCTCCACTGGTCGACTGTCAGTACCGAGCCAGAGATGACGTACCGATCCGGCACACCGGAGGCCCGAAGCCGCCACTCAAAAGTGGAGTGTCCCTCGAGTTCCGCCTTCACCTGAGTGTTGCTGAGGCGAGTCATGTACGGCGGCGACCAGCCCCAGTCGCCGTACGGGTATCCGTTGGGTCGCCAGCCGTTCGAGCCACTGCAGCAGGTAAGCGTGACGAAGGTGCACTTCGGGTCGGAACCGAACTGGACATCGAAGGTCGCAGTGAAGGTGACGTAACCACCCGTCGGTACCTGCATGGGTGGCTGAAGGTGCTACCACCGACCTCCGACACGGTCGTCCGGAGAGAACCAGGACCACATCAACTGGCCACTGGCGTTGTACATCCGGATGTCCACGTTGTTCTTGTTTCGGTTCGCGCTCAATTGGTAGTGGAACATACGCGGTTCATAGTCCAGATAGAGCGCGAATGGGGTTCCCACGATGCCGCAGGCCCCTGCATACGCCGACGCCGGACTGGCCGACCCGAACACGAGGAGCGCTGCGGTGAGGGTCGCGGCGGAAAATGCCGCAACACACTTTCGCAATTTCCGCATGACCAATCTCCCTTGAGGTGGTCATCTCCGCGACATACGCGGCAAAGTGGTCAGTGCATCATAGAGCACAGAATTGAAAGAAGTCAACCTCCTAGAAAAGCTACAGCTCTCCAGCCGGGCTACATCTGACCTCATAAATTCTTCTATGTAGAGGGGGTCGACGAGGCGGCATCCCGGGGCTGCCGAGCGACGGGAAACACCACGGTCAGCTGGGGGACGAGTGCACGCTGCAACGCACGGCAGGGTAGGCGGAAGGCACGTCCTCGACGAACAGGGTCACCTCCGGGCGCCAGGGCCGGCACGGTGGGCTGCTCACGCACGACTGCCGACCCGGTCGACTCTCCCGCACAGGCGGCCGGCGCCGTCCGCCGGCGGCCGATCCACAACCTCGCGGAGCGGTGGCCGTCGCGGTCACCAGGCCCAAGCCATGCCGGCCGCCCCTACGATCGGCAACCCGGAGAGACGACCGTCCCCGGACAACGAGCACCCGGGAACAGCATGAATCGCTGACGTCGATGGAAGGAATCGACGTCACCGATGACCGTCACTCCATGCAGATGATTTCAGGACTGCACGGCGGCGGGCCTGCGGGCGTGTACGGCAAAGGATCCTAGAACTGCACCTATGGACAGCTCCCGTCCGTTCCCGCCCGTGCACTCACCCACACCGTCGTGCCGAGTTGGGTCGTGTCGACCGTCAGCACCGATCCTGTGACGACATACTTGTCCGATCGTCCTGAGCCCCTGATCCGCCATTTGAATGAGCCTTGCCCTGCGAGCTCCCCTTGCACCTGACGGTTGCCGGAGTAGGTCACGTACGGGGGCGAAACGTCCCAGAGCCCGGTGTCCACGCGGTTTGTGCATGATCCAGCTTCCTGAAGTGATCATTTCCACGGTTTGCACAACACGGTTGTTAGTCCATGATGGACTTAACTTGAAAATCATCAATTATCGCGGTCATGAAGGATGGGTCAGCTTGCCGGCAGTGTCCCCACGACCAGCACGGTGACGGGGTCACGCACGGCGGCCCGCCCCGGCCGGCGTACCTGCGCGGGCCCGGCGCCGGTCGAGCGTCCGCTGGACGAGCTTGCGCAGCTCACCCACAGCCAGGACGCTCGCGGCGAGCAGGGCGCACACCAGCCACTGGGTGGGCGACAGCGCGGTGGTGCCGAACGCCACCTGCAACGGCGGCAGGTGCACCACCGCCACCTGGAGCACCAGCGCCGCCCCGATCGCCGCCCACAGCCAGCGGTTCGCCGGCTGCCGGCGGAACACGCTGACGGTCTCCGACCTGGTGTTGAGGCTGTTGACGCACTGCGCGAGCACCAGCACAGTGAACCCCGCGGTACGCGCGAGGGTGAGGTCGTCGCCGGCCGGCCCGCCGCCGCCGGCGGTGACCAGGCCACCGGGCAGGAACAGGTCGACCGCGCACAGCGCGGCCGCCGCCATCACCAGCCCGGTGACCAGCACCCCGAGCCACATCCGCAGGTCGATCACCCGGTCGGTCAGCCGGCGCGGTGGGCGGGCCATCACGTCGTCGATCTCCGGGTCCACGCCCATCGCCAGCGCCATGCCGCTGTCGGTGAGCAGGTTGATCCACAGGATCTGGGTGACCAGCAGCGGCAGCACCAGCCCGCCGTCGCCACGCGTGAGTCCGAGTGCGCCGGCGAACACCACGCCGAGGAAGACGGTGAGCACCTCCCCGGCGTTGGAGGACAGCAGGTACCGCAGGAACTTGCGGATGTTGTCGAAGATGTGCCGGCCCTCGCGGACCGCTCGCACGATGGTGGCGAAGTTGTCGTCGGCCAGCACCATCCGCGCCGCCTGCCGGGTCACCTCGGTGCCGGTGATCCCCATGGCGATGCCGATGTCCGCGGACTTCAGCGCCGGCGCGTCGTTGACCCCGTCGCCGGTCATCGCGACCACGTGGCCGCGGGCCTGCAGCGCGTCGACGATGGTGAGCTTGTGTTCCGGGGTCACCCGGGCGTACACGACGGTGCGGTCGACCGCCTCGACCAGCTCGGTCGGGCTGAGCCGGTCCAGGTCGTCGCCGGTGAGCACGGGCCGGCCGGGCTCGGCGATGCCGAGGTCGGCGGCGATCCGGGCGGCGGTCCGCGGATGGTCGCCGGTGATCATGACGACGCGTACGCCGGCGGCGTGCGCCTCGGCGACCGCGGTCGCGGCCTCGGCGCGCGGCGGGTCGATGATGCCGGCGACCCCGGCGAAGACCAGGTCCTGCTCCAGCCGTTCGTCGACGACCGGCGGCGCGGTGCGGCCCATCGGGCGGTACGCGACGGCGATCGTCCGGTACGCCCGGCCGGTAAGCCGGTCGACCTCGGACAGCAGCCGTCGCCGGTGTTCGTCGTCCATCGGCACGGTGCCCCCGTCGGTGTGCAGGCGGGTGCAGCGCCGCAGCAGCACGTCCGGGGCGCCCTTGGCGAACAGGGTGGCCTCACCGGTGGCGTCGAGCTGGAGGGTGGACATCATGCGGCGCTCGGAGGTGAACGGCGCCACGCCCACCCGGCGGAACCGGGAGGCCCAGTCCGCCGCGCCGGCGAGCTTGCGCATCGCCACCACGAACGCCGCGTCGGTGGGGTCGCCGTGCACCACCCAGCCGCCACGCTCGTCGCGGCGCAGCTGCGCCTCCCCGGCCAGCGCCCCACCGGCCAGCACCAGCCGCACGTCCTCGTAGCGCGGCCCGGCGACGAGTTCGGCCCCGTCGTGCAGCACCCGGCCGACCGGCGCGTACCCGACGCCGGTCACCTGGGCCCGGCCGCCGGCGGTCACCACGGTCGCCAGGGTCATCTCGCCCCGGGTGAGGGTGCCGGTCTTGTCGGTGCAGATGACGGTCGCCGAGCCCAGCGTCTCCACCGAGGAGAGGCGTTTGACGACCGCCCGGTGGGCGGCCATCCGTCGCACGCCGAGGGCGAGCACCACCGACAGGATCGCGGGCAGGCCCTCCGGCACCGCCGCCACCGCCAACGCCACCCCGAGCAGGAGCACAGTCAGCAGGTCCGACAGGTCACCGACCCGACCGGTGAACAGCACGGTGCCGGTCACCACCGCGGCGGTCACCGCGACCGCGATCCCGAGGACCCGGCCCAGGTAGCCGAGCTGCCGCTGCAGCGGGGTCGGCTCCTGCGGGGTGCGCTGCAGCAGCCCGGCGATCCGCCCCACCTCGGTGTGGATGCCGGTGGCGGTGACCACCGCCCGACCCGAGCCGCGCATCACCGCGGTGCCGTGGTGGACCATGTTGCGCCGCTCGGCGAGCGGCGGCCGGCCGGCAAGGAGGTCGGGGTGCTTGTCGACCGGCTCGCTCTCCCCGGTCAGCGGGGCCTCGGAGACGGCGAGGGCCGCGGCCTCGAGCAGCCTCGCGTCGGCGGCCACCGTGTCACCCTCGGCGAGCACCAGCAGGTCGCCGGGGACCAGGTCGCGCGCGGGCACCCGGTGCGGCTCACCGTCGCGTACCACGGTGGCGGTGGGGGCGGTCATGCGCCGCAGCGCGGCAACCGCCTGCTCGGCCCGTTGTTCCTGGGTGAACCCGATGGCGGCGTTGAGCACGAGCACCACCGCGATCACCAGGGCGTCCACCGGCCAGCCGTCGCGGCCACCGACCAGCCAGACCACGAGGGACACCACCACCGCGACGCCGAGCAGGTAGACCAGCGGGTCGCGGAACTGGTGGAGGAACCGTCGCCAGGCCGACTCCGGTCGGGCGGTGGGAAGCTCGTTCGGACCGACGACCGCCAGCCGCCGCGCCGCCTCCGCCCGGGTCAGACCCTCCTGCGGGTGGGTGCCGAGCGCGGCAGCCACCTCGGCCGCCTCGTGCCGCCACGGGTCCGGGTGCACCGCCGGTCCCGGCGCGTGGTCACGTCAGGCGGTCGGCCCGACGAGCTTCCAGCCGGACCGGTACGGCAGGTCGTTACGGGCGTTGAAGGTGATGTTGAGCAGCGCCATCTCCTCCAACGCACGGGCGCGCTCCAGCCCGCCGACGTCGACCGGCCGGTAGCCGATCGCGGCGAGCAGATCGGACACCGTACGCTTGGCCTCCTCGTCGTCGCCGGCCAGGTAGCCGTCCAGCGGCACCCCGTCGACCACCGGTTGGTCCTGGTTGCCGGCGAACACGGTGTTGAAGGCCTTGACCACGCGGGCGCCGGGCAGCTTGCGGGCGATCTGCTGCGCGCCGGACCCTTCGCTGACCGCCAGCCCCGAGTAGTCGGGCTTGATCGGGTTGGTCACGTCGATGACGATCTTGCCGGACACCTCGTCCCGGATGTCCTGCGCCACCGCGTCCATGGCGCGGTACGGCACGGCGAGCACGACCATCTCCGCGTCCCGGGCGGCCTTGGCGTTGGAGGCGCCGACGGTGGCCCCGATCTCCTCGGCCACCGCGCGCGCACTGTCCGCGTCGACCGCGGTCACCGTGACCTGGTGGCCGGCCCTCACCAGGGCGCGGGCGATGTGGCTGCCGGCGCTGCCGGCACCGATGACGGCGATCTTCATTGGCGGCACCCCCCGTCACTGCCTGCCCTCAGACTAGGCCGGTCGGACGCGGGGTGCCGCGCGTTTGGCCAGGCCGACCGGTGCCGGGATGGGCCCGGCCGCCGGCGCCGGCGGCGCCGGGCCCCTGTCTCACCGGGTCGTCTGGCGGCCCACAGCCACGGACCGGACCGGCACTGGCTCCACGGGGAGGAGACCGCAGCCGCCCCTTCGACCTCCACCACCACCCGGACGGTGGTGTTGGCGCTGCAGCTGGCGGTCACCACGGTCCGTTCCTGCCACCCCGGGATGTAGGCGCCGTTGACCGCCCACTGGATCGTCACCGGGAGGTGGGAGCTGGCGCTCTGGACCTGCGCCGGGGTCCAGTCGGAGTGGTCCGCCAGCAGCATCGTGCCGTCGCGCGAGACGGGTGGCCCGGCCGCCGCAAAGCGGCGGCCGGGCCACCCGTCCGTGTCGCCGCGAGGTGACCTGCGGCTCAGCTAGCGATCACAGCAGCTTGTCGATGTCACCGACGTACAGCAGCCGGTTCGGCGAACCCGGCCCGACATCGATGAGGACGTCCCGCGTGGCGGTCTTGACCAGGAACGCCTCCACCCGCGCCGGACTCCAGCTGGGCTGGAAAGCCAGCACCATCGCCGCCGCACCGGCCACGTGCGGCGC
>CAZSNW010000001.1:5787-28722 GCA_964608245.1 uncultured Micromonosporaceae bacterium | reverse complement strand
GCCAGCACCATCGCCGCCGCACCGGCCACGTGCGGCGCGGCCGCCGACGTCCCGCTCATGACCGCGGTCGCGGAGTCACTGGTGTGCCACGTCGACCTGATCGACGCCCCGGGTGCGAACAGGTCCACACAGATCTGGAAGCTGAGGAACGCCGCGGCGCGGTCGTCGCTGCCGGAGGCACCGACCGTGATCGCCTCCGGCACCCTCGCCGGCGAGTGGGTGCACGGGCTCGGGTCGACGTTGTCGCCCGCGACGGTGTACACGACGCCGGAGGCGATCGACTTGGTCACCGCCCCGTCGAGAGTGGCGCTGCCGGGGCCGTTGAAGCTCATGTTCGCGACCGCGGGCCTGACCGCGTTGAGGGTCACCCAGTTCACACCGGCCACCGCCTGCGACACGGTGCCGCTGCCGAGGCAGCCCAGCACCCGCACCGAGTGGATGCGTGCGCCCTTGGCGACGCCGTGGAGGGTACCGGCCGCGATCCCGGCCACGTGCGTGCCGTGCCCGTTGCAGTCGGTGGCCGGCCCACCCGGGGTGACCGCGTCGAACCCCGTGAACGCACGACCACCGAAGTCGGTGTGGGTCAGACGTACCCCGGTGTCCAGGATGTAGATGTTCACGGTCGACGCCGTGGTCGGGTACTCGTAGACGCTGTCCAGCGGCAGAGTGCGCTGGTCGATCCGGTCCAGACCCCACGACGGCGGGTCGACCTGCACCGCGTGGGCCCTCACCCGCAGGTCCTGCTCGACGTAGGCGACCGACGGGTGGGCCGCGAGGCGACGGGCTGCGGTCTCGCTCATGGTCACCGAGAACCCGTTGATCGCCGCGTCGTACACGAACCCGATCCGGCCGCCGTACCGCGCGACCAGGTCGTTCGCGTGGGCCGACACCGGGCGGTCCCGCACCGCCGAACCCTCGAGCACCACGATGTACGAACCGGGGACCGCCTCCGGGTGCCCGGCGTTGAGGATCACCCCCTGGGCCTGCGCGGGCGCCGGCACCAGGCCCACGACCAGCGCGGCGGCGGCGAGCGCGACACCGCCTCTCGTCCACCGCCGCCGGGAATGCGTGGGCTGTCGCATGGTCACTCCTCGCGTCCGGGCGCGGCCTCACCTCCCGGTACGCAGGCGGCCACGGTGGGCGCGTCCGTACCGGGGGACGCGGCGCTGAGCCTTCCGTACCGGTACGCCGGTGGGTCGCAGTCCGCGCACGGCGTCGCCGTGTGCAGATAGACGGATAACGATGCTACCCGACCAGGATACGCAACGGCCCACCCGAGAACAACAGTCATCGATACGGCCGGGGCCCGCGGCCGGCGCGCTACGCCCGTGGCGCCACGATCGCCGGATGGTCACCGGCGTGGTCAGCCGGTCTGGCCGGCTCCCGACCCGGAGCCGGTCGACCGCTGGGCGGGCACCCCGGACTCCCGCAGCGCGGCCAGCTCCCGGCGCAGCGCGGCCAGCTCGTCCCGGAGACCGGCGAGGTCGCCGACGGTGACCGGGGCCTTCGGGTCGGGCGGCAGGCCGGCCGCGGCGGCCGCCGCCTCCCGCCGGTCCGCCTCGACCGTCACGGCGTGGTCCATCGCGTTCACCACCACCGCCAGGAACAGGTTGAGCACCACGAACGTGGAGATCAGGATGTAGAGCAGGAAGAACACCCAAGCGGCGGGGTTGTGCTCCATCACCGCGTCCGCCACGTCCGGCCACGCCTCGCCGGTCATGACCTGGAAGAGCGTCCACAGCGACTGACCGAGGTCGCCGAAGTACTCGGGGGTGTGCTCGCCGAACAGCTTGGTGCCCATCACCCCGGAGACGTAGATCATCAACCCCAGCAGGCCGATGATCGCGCTGACCCCGGGGATCGCGGCGACCAGCGTGTTGACCACCCGTTTCATGCTCGGGACCGCGGAGATCACCCGCAGCACCCGGAGCACCCGGAAGGCGCGCAGCACGGAGAACGCCCCGGACGCCGGCACCAGGGCGATGCCCACCACCACCGTGTCGAACCAGTTCCACGGGTCGCGGAAGAACCGCAGCCCGTACGCGTACAGCTTGAGCAACAGCTCGACCACGAAGACGGCCAGCGCCACCCGGTCGGCGGCGTGCAGCAGGTCGCCGGCGGTCTCCATCAGCCGCGGCGAGGTCTCCATGCCCAGCGTGACGGCGTTGAGCAGGATGACCACGAGGATGCCGCGCTGGAACAGTCGGTGGTCGACCAGACGCCGGACTGCCGCCCTCATCGCCGTACCGTCCCTCCCCGCCACGGTCACCGTCGGGTCCTCCCGGGACCTCCCGGTCGTCACTGCCGAACTGCCGAAGGCTAACCCGGCCGGCCAACCCGCCCGCGTACCGGCCCGCGCCCTCGGCGCGCATCGACGGCGACGAGGCGCCGGACGGTTCCGTACGGTCGGCTGACTTCGGGCGTGACCTGTGTGGCGGTTATCATGGCTTCGCAGCCCGTGCGACCAGGTGTGGTTCCGGTCGCCTGCGGGCTTTCGCGTACCGAACACACTTCCTGGACGGACAACGGCACGCCAGCCGACGGCATGCAGGCCGGGGAAGGAGGGGAGCCCATGCCGACCGGCCTGCGGCAGGACCGGCGTAGCGGGTGATCCTGGTCGTCGTCCTCACCGGCATGGCCGGCCTGGCCCTGCTGGTGCCGCTGCTGTCGCGCCGCTACGGTCGCAACACCGGGTACGCGTTGGCGGCCGGGTTCGTCCTGCTGGGCGTCCTGCTCATCCCGGCGCTGGTCCGGGCGGTGCTCGACGGCGAGCCGGTGACCTGGTCGGCCACCTGGATCCCCGCGCTCGGGGTGACCGTGTCACTGCGGCTGGACGGGCTCGCGTCGCTGTTCGCCCTCCTGGTCCTCGGCGTGGGCGCGCTCATCATGGCGTACTGCCCGCGCTACCTGCACGGTGACCACCACGTCCGCACCTACGTGCTGCTGACGCTGTTCGCCGCGGCGATGCTCGGGCTGGTGCTCGCGGACGACCTGGTGCTGATGTTCGTCTTCTGGGAGCTGACGACGTTCTCGTCGTTCTTCCTCATCGGCGGCACCGGGCCCCGGTCGGCGATGCCCGCCAAGCGTGCCCTGATCACCACCGCCGGCGGCGGCATCGGCCTGCTGCTCGCGGTCGTCATGATCGCGGCGGTCACCGGCACCACCGACGTGCAGACCGTCCTCGCCGAGCGCGACCTGATCCTCGCCTCGCCGCTGGCGGCCCCGATCGCGGCGCTCATCATCCTCGCCGCGCTCACCAAGTCGGCCCAGCTGCCGTTCCACTCCTGGCTGCCCGGCGCCATGGTGGCGATCACCCCGGTCAGCGCGTACCTGCACGCGGCGACCATGGTCAAGGCCGGCGTCTACCTCCTGATGCGGTTCTCGCCGGTCTACTCCGACCAGCCGGCCTGGCAGCTCACCCTGGTCACCGTCGGGCTGCTCACCGCGATCTTCGGGGCGGGGCTGGCGCTTCGGCAGTACGACCTCAAGGCGCTGCTCGCCTACTCCACGGTGAGCCAGCTCGGCCTGCTCATCGCGGTCACCGGGGTGGGGACGCCGACGGCGCTGGCGGCCGCCACCGTCCACACCGTCGCGCACGCTCTGTTCACGGCGACCCTGTTCATGCTGGTCGGCATCATCGACCGGGAGGCGGGCAGCCGGGACGTGCGGGAGCTGGGCGGGCTGCGCCGGGTCATGCCGGTCACCGCCACCCTCACCGGGCTGGCCGGGCTGTCCATGGCCGGGGTGCCGCCGCTCATCGGGTTCGTCAGCAAGGAGACGATCTTCCAGGGCCTGCTCCAGTTCGACGTGCTGCCCTGGACCGGCCTGGTCGCCGCCGGCCTGGCGGTGACCGCCTCCGCCCTCACCTTCGCGTACGGGGTGCGGATCTTCCACGGTGCGTTCGCCGGGCCGACCGTGCAGCGCCAGCTGTACGAGCCGTCGTGGCAGTTCCTGGCACCGGCGGCGGTGCCGGCCGCGGCGGGCCTCCTGCTGGGCCCGGGGGTGGTCGCCCTCAACCCGCTGTTCGAGAGCGCGCTGGCGGTCGTCGCGCCCGGCGAGCACGGCCCGCACCTGCAGCTGTGGCACGGCTTCAGCCCGGAGCTGGGTCTGTCGGCGCTGACCATCACCGTGGGGATGCTGCTGTTCGTCGCCCGCAACCCGGTCGACCGGCTCCTCCACGCGGTGCGCACCCCGCCGGAGGGAGCCCTGTTCGAGCCCGCCTACCAGCGCGTGGTGGGCTTCGGCGCCGGCCTCGGCCGGCCGCACCGCAGCAGCGCGATCGCCTCCTTCGTGGTCTGGCCGCTGCTGGTGCTGGCCGCCCTGGGGATCTACGCCTCCGTCCGCGCCGGCGTGCTGCCGACCCCCGCCCCCGGCGTCTCCCGAGCCGGTGACTGGGTGCTGGTGGGGCTGCTGGTCGTCACGGTCGCCGCGCTGCTGGTCGCCCGGCAGAAGCTGGCCGCCATCGCCCTGCTCGGCACGGTGGGCGTCCTGGTGTCGGTGTGGTTCCTGCTCGTCGGCGCCCCCGACGTGGCGCTCACCCTGTTCCTCGCCGAGTCGCTCACCGCGGTGGTGGCGGTGGTGGTGCTGCGGGTGCTGCCGACCCGGTTCCGTCGCAGCCGGCCGCGCCGGTGGGTGCCGGCCGCCGCGGTGGCGCTGGTCGCCGGTGTGCTGTCCGCCGCCGCCACCCTGGTCTTCACCGGCTGGCGGGGCCGCTCCCCGCTCGGCGACTACTTCCTGGAGAACGCCCCGGAGGCCACCGGCGGCAGCAACGTGGTCAACACCATCCTGGTGGACTTCCGGGCGCTGGACACCCTGGGCGAGTCCACCGTGCTCGGGGTCACCGCCCTGGGTCTGCTCGCGCTGCTGCACGTGGCGCTGCCCACCGGGGGCGACCGCGACGCCGCGCCCACCCCCGGCACCGCCGCCCGGCCGACCACCGCCCGGATCACCGACCGGCTCGTCTTCCAGGCCACCAACTGGGTGCTGGCGCCGGCCATGCTGCTGCTGTCGGTCTACCTGTTCGTGCGCGGACACCACGCCCCGGGCGGCGGGTTCATCGCCTCCCTGGTCGCCGGCGCGGCGATCGCCTTCGGCTGGCTGGCCGAGGGTCGCGCCGGCGGGAGCGTGCCGGTGCTGCGGTCCCTGCGACCGCGCCCCCTGATCGGTGCCGGCGTGGTGCTCGCCGTCCTGGTCAGCGCCTCCTCGTGGCTGGTGGGCGAGCCGTTCCTCACCCCGCTGCACGCCACCGTCGCGGGCGTGGAACTCAGCACCTCCCTGCTGTTCGACCTCGGCGTCTACCTGATCGTGCTCGGCCTGGTGGTGGCGTCGGTGGAGCGGCTCGGCACCGCCCCGCGTCCGGCGGCCAGGTCCGCCCGGGTCGCCGCCGACCTGGCCGAGGACGGGTACGCGCGGGCCACCGTCGACCGTGGCGTGGGAGGTGCCCAGTGACGGCGGCGATCGCGGTGGGCGTCCTGGTGGCGGGCGGCGTCTACCTCATCCTGCAGCGCGGCCTGGTGCGGGTGGTGATGGGCTTCGTCCTGCTCGGACACGCGGTGAACGTGCTGATCGTGGCGGCCGGCGGAATGCAGCTGCGCGGCGCGCCGCTGCTGGGCGAGGGCGACCCGGCGCAGATGGCCGATCCGCTGCCGCAGGCGTTCGTGCTGACCGCCATCGTGATCAGCTTCGGCCTCACCGTCTACCTGCTGGCGCTGGCCCGGACCGGCGGCGACGACGACCCCGGCCCGGACGCGCACGACCCGGAGGCCCCCGACGCCTGGCAGGTGCTGCCCGGCGACCGGGAGGAGACGCGGTGAGCGGCGTCCTGCTCGCCGTCCCGGTCGCCCTGCCGCTGCTGGCCGCCGGCGTCCTGTTGTTCCTCGCCGACGCCCGGTGGCAGCGGGCGGTCGGGATCCTCGCCCACGTCGGCGTGGGCGCGGTGGGGGCGGTCCTGCTCGCCGGTGCCCGCGGCGGGCACGTCCACCACGTGCGGGTGGGTGACTGGGGCGGTGGCGTGTCGATCGTGCTCGCCGCCGACACCTTCAGCGCCCTGCTCGTCCTGGTCACGGCGGTCCTGGTGGTCGTGTGCCTGTGGTTCGCCGCGGTCACCGGCGACGACCGGCACCGGCTGTTCCTGCCGCTGGCGATGGCGATGACCGCCGGCGTCTACGGCGCGTACCTCACCGCGGACCTGTTCAACCTCTTCGTCTTCATCGAGGTGATGCTCGCCCCCTCGTACGTGCTGCTGGTCATGGCGGGCGGGCGCAAGCGGATCGCCGCGGGACGGGTGTACCTGACAGTCAGCCTGATGTCGTCCACCACCCTGCTGGTCGGCATCGGCCTGATCTACGGGCAGACCGGGACGGTGAACCTCGGGGCGCTTGCCGGCACCGCCGCCGCCTCCCCGCTGGTGGCGCTCGCCGGCGCGGTGGTGCTGGTCGCGCTGGCGCTCAAGGCCGGGGTGGTGCCCCTGCACACCTGGCTGCCCCGCTCCTACCCGTTCGCCACCCCGGCGGTCACCGCCCTGTTCTCCGGCCTGCTCACCAAGGTCGGGGTGTACGCGATCTTCCGCATCTACGCGGTGGTGTTCGACGGGGATCCGACCTGGCAGGTGGTGGCGGTCGGCGCCGCGGTGCTCAGCATGCTCCTGGGCGCCATCGGCTCGATCGGCGAGAAGACCATGCGGGCGGTGCTGGTGGTCGGCATGGTCAGCCACATCGGCTACATGCTGGTGGGGCCCGCCCTGTTCACCCAGCTGGCGCTCACCGCGGCGATCTTCTACTTCATCCACCACGTCCTGGTCAAGGCGGGCCTGCTCATGTGCGCGGGCGCCATCGAGACCACCTTCGGCACCGGGGCGCTGGACCGGCTGGGTGGCCTGGCCAACCGGGCGCCGCTGCTCGCCGCCACCTTCATGGTCGGCGCCTCGTCCCTGATCGGCGTCCCGCCGCTGTCCGGGTTCATCGCCAAGTACACCGTCATCCGCGCCAGCGTGGCCGAGAGCCAGTGGCTGCTCGCTGTCGTCGCGGCGGTGGCCGGGGTGCTCACCCTGGTGGCGATGATCCGGGTCTGGAACAACGTCTTCTGGGGCGACGACGGCGAGGGCAGCTGGGACGCGCTCGGCGCCCCGCTGGTCAGCATCACCCGGGTCCGCAACCGCCTGGTGCTGCCGGCCACCGCGCTCGTCGCCTTCTCGCTGATCCTGGGCCTCGGGGCCCAGCCGCTGCTGGCGGTCGCCGGACAGGCGGCGGCCGGGCTGCTGGACACCTCGGCGTACGTGACGGCGGTGACAGGGCCATGAGTACCCGGATCGACCACCTGCCGCGCCGACCTCTCGCGGTCCGCGCCGCGGTACGCGCGTGGCGGATCGTGTCGTTCGTCGTCTTCTTCGCCTGGGAGCTGTTCGTCTCCAACATGCGGGTGCTGCGCGAGGTCATGACGCCGGGCACCCGGGTGGCGCCGGCGATCGTGGCGCTGGAGACCCGGTGCCGCACCCCGATGGAGGTCGTCTCCCTGGCCAACCTCATCCAGCTCACCCCCGGCACCCTCGCCCTGGAGGTGGCCCGGGATCCGTGGACGCTGTACGTGCACGGCATGTTCGCCGGTGACAAGGAGAGCTTCCTGGAGGAGCTGCGGACGCTGGAGGCCCACCTGCTGGCGGCGCTGCGCCCGGTGGACGATCCCGGGCTGGCGCCACCGGACCGGAGGGAGGTCCGGGCGTGACCCTGCTGCTCGACGTCGTGCTCGCCGTGCTCGCGCTGACGATGCTGGTGGCGGTGGGACGGATCGCGCTCGGCCCGACCCAGGCGGACCGGGCGCTCGGACTCGACTACGGGTTCGCGGTGGTCATCGCGGCGATCGCGGTGCTCGCGGTCCGGCTGGAGCAGTCCGCCCTGGTGGACCTGGCGCTCGCCGGCACCCTGATCGGGTTCATCGGCACGGTCGCGGTCGCCGCGCTGGTGGAACGGAGGAGCCACAGATGAGCGTGCAGGAGATCGCGGGAGGCGCGCTGCTGCTGTTCGGCACGCTCCTCATCGTGGGCGCGGCGATCGGGATGATCCGCCTTCCGGACGTCTACAACCGGGTCAACGCGGTGGCCAAGGCGGCCACCCTGGGTTTGACGAGCGTGCTGGCCGCCGTGCTGGTGCTGCGCCCGTCGGTGACGACCGCGGTCACCGTGGTCCTGGCGATCGCCGCCCAGCTGTTCACCGCCCCCGTCTCCGGGTACGCGGTGGCGCGCGCCGCCTACCGGTCCGGGGCGCCGCTGGTCGGCACCACCCGGCCGGACGAGCTGTCCGAACGCTACCGGCGGTGAGCCGGGTCAGAACCGCACGAGCGTACGCGCACCCGTCCCCTCGGCCAGCCGCGACAGCGCCGCGCCCACCCCGGCGAGGTCGGTCTCGTCGGTGACGAGCGGTGCGAGCTGCAGCCGGCCGGCCCGGTAGTGCTCCAGCAGCACCGGCACGTCCACCGCCGGGTCTGTGTTGCCGTAGAAGCAACCGGTGAGGCTGCGGGCGAACTGCGCCAGCTCCAGCGCGTTGAACGACACGTGGTCGGTCACCCGGCCCATGCCCACCACCACGGCGTGCCCGCCGCGGCGGGTCGACGACCAGGCGAGCCGGATCGTCTCGGCCCGCCCCACGCACTCGACCGCGACGTCGGCGCCGCGGCCGTCGAGCAGCTCGCGGATCGTCCGGCTGGTCTTCTCGTCCGGGGCGAGCGTGTCGGTGGCGCCGAGCCGGCGCGCCAGCTCCCACTTGGCGTCCACCGGGTCCACCGCCACGATCCGGGCGGCGCCGGCGAGCCGGGCGCCCTGCACCGCGGCCAGGCCCACCCCGCCCAGGCCGATCACCACCACGGAGTCGCCGGGCCGGACGCGTCCGGCGTGGAGCACCGCCCCCACCCCGGTGAGCACGGCGCAACCGAGCAACGCCGCCTCCGCCAGCGGCACGTCGTCCGGCAGCCGGATGCAGGCGTCGGCGGCCACCACGGTCTCGGCGGCGAACGCGGCGGTGCCCAGGCCCGGGTACACCTCCTGCCCGTCGGCGAGCCGCGCGTACGGGCGCTCCCAGGCCCGGGAGGCGTCGGCGCACAGCCACGGCTCCCCGTGCGTGCACCACCAGCAGCGGCGGCACGGCGGCGCCCAGTTGAGCACCACCGGGTCCCCGGGCCGCAGGTCGGTGACACCGGGCCCGACCACGACCACCGTGCCGGCGCCCTCGTGCCCGAGCACCGCCGGCATCCGCTGCCGCATCACCCCGGTGGCCAGCGACAGGTCCGAGTGGCACACCCCGGCTGCCGCCAGCCTCACGCGTACCTGCCCCGGCCCCGGGTCCGGCAGATCGATCTCCTCCACGGTGAGCGGCCCGCCCACCTCGCGCAGCACCGCCGCCGGCACCCTGGCCACGGCGCACCCCCTTCCTACGGCAGCTGGACCGACGTGATCTCCTGGAACTCGGCCAGCCCGTGGGGACCGTACTCCCTGCCGTAGCCGGACTCCTTGAAGCCCCCGAACGGTGCCAACGGGTTGAACGGCGCGCCGTTGACGTCGACCTGGCCCGTGCGCAGCCGCCGCGCCACCGCCATCGCGCGCTCGACGTCGGCCGACCAGACCGCGCCGGCCAGCCCGTACCGGGTCGCGTTGGCGATCCGCACCGCCTCGTCCTCGTCGGAGTAGCGCATGACCGACAGCACCGGGCCGAAGAACTCCTCCTGGGCGGCCACCGAGTCCACGGGGACGTCGGCGAGCACGGTCGGGGCGACGAAGTAGCCGCGCCCGGGCAGCCCGGTGGCGTCCGGCCCGCCGGTGACCACCCGCGCCCCCTCGGCCACCGCCTGCCGCAGCAGCCCGTACAGCCGGTCCCGCTGGGCGGCGGAGATCAGCGGACCGAGCCGCGTCGCCGGGTCGGTCGGGTCACCGGGCTGGTAGCGCTGCGCGTACCCGGCGGCGAGTTCCACCACCTCGTCGTAGCGGGACTCGTGCACGAGCATCCTGGTGAGCGCGCTGCACGTCTGGCCGCTGTTGAGGAAGCAGTAGCCGACCCCGACCTTGACCGCCGTCTCGTGGTCGGCGTCGGGCAGCAGGATGTTGGCGGACTTGCCGCCCAGCTCCAGCGCGACCCGCTTGATGGTCCGCGCGGCGAGCTCGGCCACCCGCCGGCCGGCGCGGGTGGACCCGGTGAAACTCACCATGTCCACCTCGGGATGGCCCGCCAGCGCCTCGCCGGCCACCGGGCCCAGGCCGCACACCATGTTGTAGACCCCGGGCGGTACGCCGGCGGCGTCGATGATCTCCGCCAGCGCGTACGCGGTGAGCGGGGTCAGCTCGCTGGGCTTGTGGACGACGGTGCAGCCGGCCGCCAACGCGGGGACGATCTTGAGCAGGGACTGGTTGAGCGGGTAGTTCCACGGGGTGATCGCACCGACCACCCCGACCGGCTGCCGCAGCAGCACCGAGTTGCCCAGTCGTTCCGGTTCGGCCGGTTTGGCCAGCAGGTCGAGGTACGCGTCGACCGCGCGCAGCGGCCCGGCGGTCTGCTGGTTCTGCGCCAGCCGGACCGGCGCCCCCACCTCGGTGGTGATCAGCGACGCAAGCTCGCCCTGCCGCTCGTACAGCAGGTCGCGCAGCCGGGTGAGCACGGCCAGCCGCTCGGCCGGGTCGGTGGCGGCCCACTCGTCGAAGGCGGCCCGGGCGGCGGCCACCGCCCGGTCCACGTCCGCGGCCACCGCCTCCGGCACGTGGGCGACGATCTCCTCGGTGGCCGGGTTCTCCACCGCGATCCGGGCGTCGGTGGCCGGCAGCACCCACGACCCGCCGACGTAGATGGTGTCCCGGTCGAGCATGGTGACCTCCTCGTACGCTCGTCGGCCCGGGTCGACCGGGGTCGGTCGACCCGGACGGGCCGTCGGCTCCGGGGCTTCGTTGACCCGGACGGCGGTAAGGCGACCCGGCGGCGGGTCAGCGGAAGGCGCTGACCCCGGTCAGCGCGCGCCCGATGATGAGCTTCTGGATCTGGCTCGTCCCTTCGTAGACGGTGGTGACCCGGGCGTCGCGCAGGTACTTGCCGACCGGGTACTCGTCGACGTAACCGTAGCCCCCGAAGACCTGCAACGCCGAATTGGCCGCCCGCACCGCCGCCTCGCTGGCGTACAGCTTGGCGATCGACGCCTCGGTCTCGAACGGCTGGCCACGGTCGAGGAGGTCGGCCACCCGCCACACCAGCAGCCTCGCGGCGTCGGCCTCCACCGCGATGTCGGCCAGCAGCTGCTGGACCAGTTGGAAGGAGGCGATCGGCCGGCCGAACTGGACGCGGGTGCGGGCGTACTCGACCGCGGCGTCCAGGCAGCCCTGGATGATGCCCACGCAGCCGGCGGCCAGCGACACGCGCCCCTTGGCCAGGGCCGCCATCGCGACCTTGAAACCCTGGCCCTCCTCCCCCAGCCGGGCGCTGTCGGGCACCTCGACACGGTCGAAGGTCAGGTGGGCGGTAGCCTGGCCGCGCAGACCCAGCTTGCCGCGGATCTCCCGGGCGCTGAAACCGGGCGTGTCGGTCGGGACGAGGAAGGCGGTGATTCCCCTGGCGCCGTCGTCGCCGGTGCGGGCGAAGACCAGCGCCAGCTTCGCCCACGTCCCGTTGGTGATGAAGGTCTTGCTGCCGGAGATCAGCCACCGGTCGCCCTTGCGCTCGGCCCGGGTCCGCAGGCTCGCCGCGTCGGAGCCGGCGTCCGGTTCGGTGAGGGCGAAGCACCCCAGCGCCTCGCCGCTGCACAGCTCCGGCAGCCACCGCTGCCGCTGCTCCTCGGTGCCGAAGCGGGCGATGGTGGAGGCGACCAGTCCGGTGGAGACTGACATGATGCCCCGCACGGACGAGTCGCCCCGGCCGAGCTCCTCGATGACCAGGCAGTACGTGAGGTGGTCGCCGCCGGAGCCGCCGTACCGCTCGGGGATGGTCAGGCCCAGCAGCCCGGTGCGGCCGAGTGTCCGGACCACGCCGAGGTCCACCTGCTCGGCCCGGTCCCAGTCGGCCGCGTACGGGATGATCTCGCGGTCGACCAGGTCGGCGGCGAGCCGGCGTACCGCGCGCTGTTCCTCGGACAGTGACAGATCCATACCGAGACCCTCACCGGTCGTTAAACTATCAATGTTAGTTTACTGGACACTAACCCAGGCGCCGCCGGAACGGAAGGACCACCCTGCATGGCCAGGCCGACCCGTCCGGTCCTGAACCGGGAGCGCATCGTCGACGCGGCGATCAGGATCATCGACCGCGAGGGTCTGGCCGCGTTGT
This sequence comes from uncultured Micromonosporaceae bacterium, assembly GCA_964608245.1. Classification (GTDB taxonomy): domain Bacteria; phylum Actinomycetota; class Actinomycetes; order Mycobacteriales; family Micromonosporaceae; genus Natronosporangium. The sequence continues at coordinate 16,438 of CAZSNW010000001.1, read as the reverse complement.
CGACCCGACGGCTGGCCCGGGAACTGCGGGTGCAGGCGCCCTCGCTCTACAACCACTTCGCCACCAAGGACGAGATCCTCGAGGCCGCCGGGGACGCCGTCATCGCCCAGGTCGATCTGTCCATGTTCGACGAACACCCGTGGCCGGAGGCGCTGCGGCGGTGGGCCCGGGCGTACCGGGCCGCGTTCGCCGCCCACCCCAACTTCGTGCCCTACCTGGTGCACGCACCGGGCAAGCGACCGGCGGCGCTGCGGCTCGCGGACGCGGTGTACGGGGCGCTCATCGACGCGGGGTGGCCGCCGCGGCTGGCCACCCGGATCGGCGCCACCATGCGGTACTTCGTCGCCGGTTCCGCGCTCGGCTCGTTCGCGCTCGGGTTCCCCGACGACCCCGCGGTCTACCGGGGCCGCTACCCGCACCTGGCGGAGGCGCACCGGCTGCGTGAACACCACGACGAGGTGGACGAGGGCGCGTTCGAACTCGGGCTCGCCGCGCTGATCGACGGGTTCGTCGCGCTCTACCGCCAGGTCACCGGCCGCGACCCGGACGAGCCGACGCGGGCCGCGGTCAGCTGACCGGGCCGGGCAGGTCCACCAGGTCGGCCAACGCCGCCCGGTGCCGGTCGGCGGTACCGAACCCGATCGCGTCGGCCTTGGCCCGCTTGAGGAACAGGTGGGCCGGGTGCTCCCAGGTGAACCCGATCCCGCCGTGCAGCTGCACGCACTCCTCGGCGGCGAGCACCGCGGCCGGCGAGCAGAACGCCTGCGCCACCGCCACCGCCACCGGGGTGTCGGGCGACCCGGTGGCCGCGCACACCGCCGCGTACCGGGCCACCGCGCGCGCCTGGGTGATCTCCGTCCACACGTCGGCGAGCCGGTGCTTGAGCGCCTGGAACGAGCCGACCGGGCGGCCGAACTGGTGACGGGTGCGCAGGTACTCCACGGTGGTCCACAGGCACCACTCGGCCAGGCCGAGTTGCTCGGAGGCGAGCACCGCCGCGCCGGCGCGCAGACCCGCGGTCACCGCGTCGACCGCCGCGGCGCCGTCGGCCACCAGTCGACCGGTGGCGCCCGCGAAGGACACGTCGCACACCGGCCGGGTCAGGTCCAGCGACACCACCGGGGTGCGGGTCACCCCGGCGGCGTCCGCCGCCACCGCGTACAGGCCGGTGCCGGCCGGCACGAGCAGCACGTCCGCCCCGGCGGCGTCGGCCACCGAGGTCACCTCACCGACGAGCCGGTCGCCCTCGACGCGTACCCGGTCGACGGCGGCGGCCGCCTCGTGCGGGGCGGTGGCGAACGGCACCACCAGCGCGGCGGTGGCCGACCCCGCGGCGAGCTCCGGCAGCAGGGCGGTGTCGCCGGCGGCGAGCAGGGTGGCGGTCGCCACCACCGCGCTGCCGAGGAACGGCACCGGCGCCACCCCGCGGCCCAGCTCCTCAGCGACCACCGCCGCTTCCCGCAGCGACGCGCCGGCCCCGCCGTGCTCCTCCGGCACCAGCAGGCCGGCCAGGCCCATCTCGGCGGCCAGCACCCGCCACAGGTCGCGGTGGTAGGGCTCGCCGCGCTCGCAACCGGCGAGCACCGTCTCCACCGGACACCGGTCGGCGAGCATCCGGCGGACCGAGTCGCGAAGTTCCTCCTCCACCTCGGAGTAGCGGAGGTCCACCGGGTCGGGGGCGTGCACGCTCATCGGGGCAGGTCCTTCCAGGGGACGTGGACGTCGGTCCGCGGCTCGGCGGGCAGGCCGAGCACCCGCTCGGCGACGATGTTGCGCAGGATCTCGGTGGTGCCGCCCTCGATGGAGTTGCCCTTCGCCCGCAGGTAGCGGTAGGTGGGCGTACGCTGCAGGAACTCCACCGCCTGCGGGCGGCGCATGGTCCAGTCGTCGTGCCGCAGCCCTTCGGCGCCGAGCATCTCCAGCTCCAGACCGGACAGCTCCTGGTTGAGCCGCGCATAGATGATCTTGTTGGCGGAGCCCTCCGGACCGGGCTGGCCGGCGGCGAGCTGCTGGCGGAGCCGCTCGCCGAACAGCCGGGCCGCCTCGGCGCGTACCCAGCCGCGCAGCAGCGCGTCGTGCAACCCGGGGGTGCGGACCTCCGGGTGCTCCCGCCACCGGCGGGCGACCAGGCCGATCATCCCGCCCTCCCGTGGGGCGGCCTGGCCGCCGATCGCCACCCGCTCGTTCATGAGGGTGGTGCGGGCGACCGTCCAGCCCTCCCCCACGCCACCGAGCCGCAGCGTGTCGGGGATGCGGACGCCGTTGAGGAACACCTCGTTGAACTCCGCCTCGCCGGTGAGCTGCCGCAGCGGGCGCACCTCCACCCCGGGGGCGGTCATGTCGCAGATGAAGTAGGTGAGTCCCTGGTGCTTGGGCACGTCCGGGTCGGTGCGGGCGAGCAGGATCGCCCACCGCGCCTCGTGCGCCAGCGACGTCCACACCTTCTGGCCGGTGACCACCCACTCGTCACCGTCGCGGACCGCCCGGGTGGCCAACGCCGCGAGGTCCGAGCCGGCGCCCGGCTCGCTGAACAGCTGGCACCACACCTCCTCGCCGGTCCACAGCGGGCGGAGGAACCGTCGCTTCTGCTCCTCGGTGCCGTGGGCGAGGATGGTCGGGGCGGCCATGCCGAGGCCGATGCCGATCCGGCGGGGGTTGTTGTCCGGGGCGCCGGCGGCGGCGAACGCCTCGTCGACCACCGCCTGCAGGGCGCGCGGGGCACCGAGCCCGCCCAGCCCCACCGGGAAGTGGATCCAGGCCAGCCCGGCGTCGAACCGGGCGCGGAGGAACTCCAGCCGGTCAGTCCGGTCCGGCGGGTTGCTGGCGAGGAACTCCGTGACCAGGTCGCGGAGACGTTGCGCGTCGTACGCCTGCTCCATCGGGGGGCCTCCTGGCGGGTGTGGCGTCGGCGCCCCCGATCATGCCCTACCGGCCGGTAACTTCGCTACCCCTCCGCCTCCGCTCGCCGACCTGTGTCTTCCGCTTCCGCTCGCCGGCCTTCGTCTCCCGCGCGTCGGCCCTGGTCCGAAAGCGCCGCCGCAGCCGTCGCCACCAGTCCGCCAGCCGGCCGCGCCAACGGTAGCGGTCCATGCCGGCCAGGCCCTCCGGCGACTCCGTCTCAACGATCCCCTCCGGGCCGCCCGGCATCTGGTCGGCCAACGTCGGACTGGCGTGCTCGGTGGCGAAGTCGCCGTCGACGACCGTCTGCGGCCCGCGCCGCCGGGCGATGCGGGCCGCCTCCTGCCGGCGTCCGGCCTCCTGCCGCCGGTCCGTCCGTCGCTGTCGCTTCGCCGCCATCACCACTCCCCTGCCTGGTCGACCCCTCGTCGTCGACCGCTGCTCTTCGTCGACGACCGCATGTCGCCGATCGACGACCGCACTTCGTTGACAACTGCGGCGATGTTGTCGCGACAAGCGGCGCCGATCCGACAACACTTCGCCGCAGTTGTCGAAAGAGTTGTCGAAAGGAAGTTGTCGGAAGGTCACCGCGGGCGCGGACAGGTCGCCGCGGTTGTGCAGCGAGATTCCCCGATCGAGGGGTGGCCAACCCCGTTTCCGGGCGGTCCGCGCCGGGCATTCAACACATGGCGGCGGCGACCGACCGCGCGCCGTGCCGCGACCGACACCCAGGGGAGGACGCATGAACCGGGACCGACCGCTGGAGGGCAAGACCGTCGCGGTCCTGGCCGCCGACGGGATGGAGGGCGTGGAGTACCGCGAACCCCGCGCCGCACTGGAGAACGCCGGCGCCCGGGTGGAGCTGATCTCGCCGCGCCCCCAGGTGCAGTCCATGGAACACCTGGACAAGGGCGAGGTCCACTGGGCCGACAAGCTGGTCCGCGACGCCAACGCGGCGGACTACGATGCGCTGCTCCTGCCCGGCGGCGTAGCCAACCCGGACAATCTACGCACCGATCCGGACGCGGTCCGGTTCGTCCGGTCCTTCTTCGACGCCCACAAACCGGTCGGCGCCATCTGCCACGCCCCGTGGACGATGATCGACGCGGAGGTGGTGGCCGGTCGTACCCTCACCTCCTACCCGAGCCTGCGCTCGGACCTGGAGAACGCGGGCGCCGAGTGGGTGGACGCCCAGGTGCAGGTCGACGGTGGGCTGGTCACCAGCCGGGGCCCGCGGGACCTGCCCGCGTTCTGCCAGGCGATCGTCGAGAAGTTCGCCGAGGACGGGCGCTGACGCCACGCCGCCGCACCACCGGTACGCGACGGGTCGTCGTCGGCAGCGGACCGACGCGGCGACCGGTGGGTCGGCGGTGGCACCGGTGACGTCCCGCGACGGTACCGGTGCCGCCGCCGGGGACCGACGGCGCGCCACCGGTCGGGGCCGGTTTTCCGAGTTGCCGGCCGGTCACGACGGCCCGGTAGGTTGAGGTCAGGGGCACCTCGACCACCGGAAGGAGTGATCGTGCCGGCCGACCGTCGACCAGACTTCGCACAGTTCCACGCCGTCCGCCGGTTCCAGCCGTTCGTCACCTTCACCGCCGACTCGCAGGCGGTCCTGGTGAGCGTCAACACCTCCGGCCAGTTCAACCTGTGGCGGCTGCCGCTCGCGCGCGACGAGTGGCCGCGGCAGCTCACCGTCTTCGAGGACCAGACGGTACGCGCGGCGGCCGCTTCACCCGACGGTCGTCACCTGGTGTTCGCCGCCGACCGCGACGGTGACGAGTTCCACCAGCTGTACGCCATGGACGCGGACAACGGCTGGCCGCGGGCGTTGACCGACGCCGCGCAGGTGCAGCACCACATCCACCCGGGAGTGTGGGCACCGGACAGCCGGCGGTTCGCGTACGCCGCGAACGCGCGGACCCCCACCGACATGGAGGTGTGGGTCCGCGACATCGAGACCGGCGAGACCACCCCGGCGTTCGGGGAAGGCATGTACGCCATGCCGGCCGGCTTCTCCCCGGACGGCCGGCTGCTGCTGTGCGTGGAACTCCTCGCCAACGACCACCAGCGCCTGTACGTGGTGGACCTGGCCAGCGGCGAGCGCCGGATGCTGACCACCAACGAGGAACCGGCGAAGTTCATCCCCGGCCCGTGGGCCGCCGACGGCTCAGGGGTCTGGGTCATGAGCGACCTCGGCCGGGAGTTCATGGGGCTCGCGTTCCTCAGCCTGGCCGACGGGTCGCTCACCTGGCACGACACCCCGGACTGGGACGTGCAGGGGGTCGCCGGGGACCCCGCCGGCACCGTGCTCGTGTGGCTGATCAACGAGGACGGCTACGGCCGGCTGCGCGCCCGCGACCTGCGTACCGGCGGTGACCTGCCGGAGGCCGACCTGCCGCAGGGGTGCGACACGGTCCTCGGCAGCACGCTGACGGTGTCGCCGGACGGCCGCCACGCCGCCCTGCTGTGGAGCACCCCGCGGCGTACCTACGAGGTGTACGTGGTGGAACTCGCCACCGGCCGCAGCCGCCGGCTCACCGACAGCATGCTCGGCGGTCTGGCCGACGAGGACATGGTGGCGCCGCAGCTGATCCGCTACCCCAGCGCCGACGGCCTCCAGGTGCCGGCCTGGATCTACCGGCCGGCCGGCGTGACCGGTCGGTGCCCGGTGGTGCTGGCCATCCACGGTGGACCGGAGGCGCAGGAGCTGCCGAGCTACCGGCCGCTGTACCAGTACCTGTTGAGCCGGGGCATCGCGGTGATGGCGACGAACATCCGTGGCAGCACCGGATACGGCAAGACCTACCAGCGGCTGATCCACCACGACTGGGGTGGTGGGGACCTGGCGGACTTCCGGCACGCGGCCGAGTGGCTGCGCAGCCAGGACTGGGTGGACCCGCAGCGGATGGGGGTCTTCGGCGGCTCCTACGGCGGGTTCGCCACCCTCACCTGCGTGACCCGGCTGCCGGAGTACTGGGCGGCCGCGGTCGACATCGTCGGCCCGAGCAACCTGGTGACGTTCGCCAAGGCCGTGCCGCCCACCTGGCGGCGGATGATGGCCAAGTGGGTCGGTGACCCGGACACCGAAGCCGACTTCCTCATGGAGCGGTCCCCGATCACCTACGTGGAGAACGTCAAGGCGCCGCTGCTGGTGATCCAGGGCGCCAAGGACCCGCGGGTGGTCAAGGCCGAGTCCGACCAGATGGTGGAGCGGCTGCGCAAGCTCGGGCGGACCGTGGAGTACGTGGTGTTCGAGGACGAGGGCCACGGGTTCACCCGCCGCACCAACGAGCTGAAGAGCTGGCGGCTGACCGCCGACTGGTTCATCCACCACCTGATCGGCGAGGAGCCGGAGAACTGATCCGGCAGACCCGCCCGGTCAAGCGGGCGGGCACCGGTCCAGGGTGACCGAGGGGCGGGTGCGACCGTGGTGGCACCCGCCCCGGCGCCTCACGCGCGCCGGCACGCCGGTGGTCCCGCGCGCGGTCGGTCGAGCCCGCGGGTCCCGGCGGATCAGCCGACCGTACCGGAGGGGGCCCGGTCGCGTCGGCGCCACCACACGAGCCCGCCGCCGAGCACGAGCACACCGGCGGCGACCAACCACCACCACCAGGTCGACGGGCCGGCGTCAACGTCCTCCCCGGCCACAACTCGCGGGTCGGTCGGCGGGGCGGTGGTCGGGGCAGCAGGGGGCGTCGGTTCCGATGCCGGGTCGTCGGCGGGCGGGGTGGTCGGCGCGGCGGCCGGTACCGCCTGCGCGGTCACCGTGAATGCCAGCTCGCCGCTGGTGGTGTGCCCGTCCTGGGCGGTCACCTCGTAGATGACGGTGTACTCCCCGGCGTCGACCACCCGCAGCGGCACGGTGACGGTCGCCCCGTCGAACGCCGGCGCACCCGCGGCGGCCGACGCACCGTCCGGCCCGGTGACCTCCATGGTGGAGTCCGTCGCCGAGACCGGTCCGGAGAAGGTGAGCTCCACCTGCGTGGGAGCCTCGTCGAGCTCCTCACCGTCCTGCGGGCTGGTGGAGACGAGCACGGTGTGCGCGGACGCGGGCGCTCCGACGGCGGCTGCGAACGCCACGGCGGCGACCGTCGTCGCCGCCCGCAGCCACCAGCGGTCCGCGCCGCGGATCTTCCAGAGAAACATTGCAATACGTTAGCCCATCGCGACGCTCCGTGGGGATCCGGTGACCACACCGACACCTTTCCGCCGCGGGTACGCCCGGCCCCGCCCCGGGACACCCGGGTACGTCCACCGGGTGGGCGGCGCGCCGGTCGCGCAGCGGCGCCGCAGCCGCACCCCGTAGCATCGCCAGCCGTGGGCGCGCACATGACCCCTGAGCAGTTCCGGGAGTACGGGCACCGGGTGGTCGACTGGGTCGCCGACTACTGGGCGACGCTGGCGCGGCAGCCCGAACGACTGCCGGTCCAGCCACCGGTCACCCCCGGCCAGGTCACCGCGGCCCTGCCGGCCGCCCCGCCGGAGACCGGCGAGCCGGTGGAGGCGGTGCTGGCCGACCTGGACCGGATCGTGGTGCCGGCGCTCACCCACTGGCAGCACCCGGGGTTCTTCGGGTACTTCCCGGCCAACACGTCCGGCCCCAGCGTGCTCGGCGACCTGCTCGCCGCCGGGCTGGCCAACCAGGGCATGCTGTGGTCCACCGGCCCGGCCGCCACCGAGCTGGAAACGGTGGTGCTCGACTGGCTCGCCCAGCTGCTCGACCTGCCGGAGCGGTTCCGCGCCAGCGGCCCCGGCGGCGGGGTGATCCAGGACTCGGCCTCCTCCGCCACCCTGGTCGCCACGCTCGCGGCGCTGTACCGGGCCAGCGGCGGCCGGTGGCGGGACGCCGGGGTGGCCGACCGCCGCTACACCGTCTACACCACCAGCGAAGGTCACTCGTCGATCGAGAAGGCGGCCCGGATCGCCGGGCTCGGCTCGGACGCGGTGCGCACGGTGCCGGTCGACGACACCCTGGCGATGCGCCCGGACGCGCTGCGGGAGATGATCGCCGCCGACCGGGCGGCCGGGCGGGTCCCCGCGCTGGTGGTCGCCACCATCGGCACCACCTCCACCACCGCGGTCGACCCGCTGCCGGAGATCGGCCCGGTCTGCCGCGACGAAGGTCTGTGGCTGCACGTGGACGCCGCGTACGCCGGGGCGGCCGCGGTCTGTCCCGAGCTCCGGTGGTCGCACGCCGGCCTGGAGTACGCCGACTCGTACTGCTTCGACCCGCACAAGTGGCTGCTGACCGGGTTCGACTGCGACGCGTTCTGGGTGGCCGACCGCGCCGAGCTGGTGTCGGCGCTCACCGTGCTGCCGGAGTACCTGCGCAACGCCGCCACCGCCTCCGGCGCGGTGATCGACTACCGGGACTGGCAGGTGAGCCTGGGCCGGCGGTTCCGCGCCCTGAAGCTGTGGCTGGTGCTGCGCTGGTACGGCGCCGAGGGTCTGCGCGCGCACATCCGCGACTGCGTGGCGCACGCCCAGTGGTTCGCCGACCAGGTACGGGCGGACGGGCGGTTCGAGATCATCGCGCCCCACCCGTTCTCGCTGGTGTGCTTCCGGCTTCTCGCCCCAGACGAGGTCAACGAAGAGCTGCTGCGGCGGCTCAACGCCTCCGGCGCGGTGTTCCTCACCCACACGAAGGTCCGCGGCAGCTTCACGCTGCGGTTCGCGGTCGGCTCGCCGCACACGGGCCGGTCCCACGTGGAGGACGCCTGGCGCCTGGTCCGCGACACCGCGACCGAGCTGCTCGCCGGCTGACCTCAGACGGCCACCCCGGCGGACACCCACCGACCGGACCGCATCCGGGCGAGCTGGGCGGCCAGGCGTACGCCGATGAAGACGGTCATGCCGGCCCAGATGCCGCCGAGGCCGAGCCCGAGCGCGTACCCCGCGCTCCTCAGGCGCCGACCCGGCGCAGCAGCCCCTCCTGCACGGCGGTGGCGATGTGGCGGCCGTCGCGGGTGAGCATCCGACCGGCCGCCAGCCCACGGGCGCCGGACGCCGACGGGCTCCAGCAGTCGTAGAGGAACCATTCGTCGGCGCGGGCCGGCCGGTGGAACCACAGCGCGTGGTCGAGGCTCGCGCCGAGCACGCCGCCCGGCCCCCACACCTCGCCGTGCACCGCGAGCACCGAGTCGAGCAGGGTGACGTCCGAGGCGTACGTCAGCAGACAGGCGTGCAGGAGCGGGTCGTCCGGCAGCGTCCCGTCGATCCGCATCCACACCCGCTGGCGTACCTCGGGCTGGCGCATGCCGGGCGGCACCAGGCCCGGCTCGCCCACGTACCGCACGTCGACCGGCCGGGGCACCGAGGTCCACATCTCGTAGCGCTCCGGGTACTGCGCCATCCGCTCGGCCATGGTGGGCAGCTCCTCCGGCGGCGGCACGTCCGTCGGACCCGGCGCGTGGTGGTCGAGCCCCTCCTCGTACCGGTGGAACGACGCCGACATGAGGAAGATGGCCTTGCCATGCTGCAGGGCGGTGCACCGGCGGACCGAGAAGGAGCGGCCGTCCCGGATGTTCTCCACCTCGTAGCGGACCGGCACCGACGAGTCGCCCGCGCGTACGAAGTAGCCGTGCAGGGAGTGGACCTGCCGTTCCGGGTCCACGGTGCGACCGGCGGCGACCAGGGCCTGCGCGGCCACGTGGCCGCCGAACAGCCGCTGGCCGCCGCGACGCGGGCTCTTCCCCTGGTAGGTCATCGGGCCGAGCTGGTCGAGGTCCAGCAGCCGCAGCAGGCGGTCCACCGCCGCCTGGCCGGTGGGGACCGGATCGTCGTTCTGGTCGGGTGCCGTCACCGGCTGGTCGGCGCGCGTCGGGTCGGTTGCGGTCATTCAGGCCTCCGCGTCGGCCAGGGAGCCCACCTGGTGGACCCGCAGCGTGTTGGTCGACCCCGGGACACCGGGCGGGCTGCCGGCGACGATGACCACGTAGTCGCCGGGGCGGGCCCGTTCCAGCTCCAGCATCGTGCGGTCGACCTGTCGGAACATACCGTCGGTGTGGCCGGCCACCGGCACCAGGTACGGCTCCACCCCCCAGGAGAGGGCCAGCTGGTTGCCGACGGTCTGCTCGGGGGTGAACGCGAACAGCGGCAGCTCGCAGTGCAGCCGGGCCAGCCGCCGCACGGTCTCCCCGGTCTGGGTGAACGCCACCAGCGCCCGGGCGCCGATCGCCCGGGCCACGTCCGCGGCCGCCGCGGTGAGCGCCCCGGCGTGGGTGTCGGGCAACAGATCCAGTCGGGCGCCGCGCAGCGAGGTCGGGAGGCTGGCCTGCCCCCGCTCGGTCGACTCGATGATCTTCGCCATGGTGGTGACCGCGAGCACCGGGTGCCGGCCGACGCTCGTCTCGCCGGAGAGCATGAGCGCGTCCGCCCCGTCGAGCACCGCGTTGGCCACGTCGGACACCTCCGCCCGGGTGGGCTGCGGCTCGGTGATCATCGAGTCGAGCATCTGGGTGGCGACGATCACCGGCTTGGCGTGCTGCCGGGCGAGCCGCACCGCCCGCTTCTGCACCAGCGGCACCTCGGCCAGCGCGAGCTCCACCCCGAGGTCGCCGCGGGCCACCATCAGCCCGTCGAACGCGGCGACGATATCCGGCAGGGCCGCCACCGCCTCCGGCTTCTCCAGCTTGGCCAGCACCGGGCGGCGTACGCCCTCCTCGCGCATGATGTCGCGGACGCGCTGGACGTCGTCGGGTGAGCGGACGAACGACAGCGCGATCCAGTCGACCGGCAGCCGCAGGGCGAA
>CAZSNW010000001.1:0-5777 GCA_964608245.1 uncultured Micromonosporaceae bacterium | reverse complement strand
GGGGCAGCGACAGCCCCTTGTGGTCGGAGACCTCGCCACCCTCGACGACCAGGGCGTGCACGTCCGGTCCGTCGACCCGGCGTACCTCGAGCACCACCCGGCCGTCGTCGACGAGCATCCGGTCGCCGATGGAGACGTCCTCCGGCAGCCGCGGGTAGGTGCACGAGACCCGCTCCGCCGACCCGGGCACGTCCTCGACGGTGATCACCACCGTGCTGCCGGTCTCCCAGTACACCGGGCCGGAGGCGAACCGGCCCAGCCGGATCTTTGGGCCCTGCAGGTCGGCGAGCACCCCCACGGTGCGACCGGCCGCTGCGGCCGCCACCCGGACCATGCGGCACAGGCGCTCGTGGTCGGCGTGGGTGCCGTGGCTGAAGTTGAGCCGGGCCACGTCCATGCCCGCGTCGACCAGGGCACGGATCCGGTCAGGAGTGGAGGTGGCCGGCCCGAGTGTGCATACGATCTTGGCGCGCCGGGACACGCCCTCAGCGTACGCGCCGACCCCGGTCCTCCGGAGGGCGGCGGACACACGTCACATATCGACAGATATCGTCTCGCTGAGTTCGCGGCGACGCTGCGCCATGGGATACTGACCGGACGTGTCGACAGTTGTCGGGAACGGGGGACCACGGTGCTGGGTGCGGAACCGCAGGTCGGACTCCGGCGCAACGCCAACTGGTTGAAGCTGTGGTCGGGGCAGGCCGCCTCCCTGGTGGGGGACTTCGTCCTGACCACCACCGTGGTGCTGTGGGTGGCGGCCGTCATCGCGGCCGGGCAGTCGTGGGCGCCGGTTGCCGTCTCGGGAGTCCTCATCGCCTCGGCCGCCCCGATCCTCCTCGTCGGACCGTTGGCCGGCGTCTACGTGGACCGCTTCGACCGCCGTCGCATCATGCTGATCGCCGACCTGGCCCGGGCGGGATTCATCGGCGTCCTGGTCCTGGTGTCCCTGGTCGCCGACGGCTGGCCGGTCTTCCTCCGGCTCGGCGTCGTCTACGCCATGGTCGCCCTGTCCAGCAGCGCCGCCCAGTTCTTCAACCCGTCCCGGTTCGCCGTGATCAGCACCATCATGGCCGAACCAGACCGGGCCCGCGCTTTCGGCCTGCTCACCGCGACCTCGAGCACCGCCGCGGTGGTCGGCCCGCCGCTCGCCGCTCCCCTGCTCTTCGGGATCGGGGTCACCTGGGCGTTGTCGGTCACCGCCGCCGGCTACCTCGCCTCCTTCCTGGCCGTGTGGGCGATCCGGATGCCCGCGACCGGTGGCGCCGCCCGCACCGGCGGCTCCCGGTTCTGGCGCGAGCTGCGCGACGGGCTGCGGTTCTTCGTCGGCAGCCGCACCCTGGTGGTCATGGCCGGCGCCGTCTGCGTCTACATGTTCGGCGTCGGTGCGATCAACGTCCTGGATGTCTTCTTCATCACCGAGAACCTCCACACCGACCCCAGCCGGCTCGGCGCCCTCAAGGCGGCCATCGGGGTGGGCAGCATCATCGGCGCCCTGCTGGTGGGCCGGCTCACCGGCTGGCTCGGCGACGTCCGGGTGTTCGCGCTCGGCCTGACCGCGACCGGGCTCGCCGTCCTCGCGTACTCCCGGGCGGAGAGCCTCCCGCCGGCGCTCGTCCTGGTGGCGCTCGCCGGAGTACCGCTGGCGATGGTGAACGCGGTGACCGGCCCGATCGTCCTGCGGTCAACCCCGCAGCACCTGCTCGGTCGGATCAACTCCGTCCTCAACCCGCTGATCTACCTCGCGTCGATCGGCTCCATGGCGCTCGCGGGGGTGGTCTCCGCCGCGTTGGAGGGCCTGCACGCCACGGTCGCCGGGGTCACCGTCGGCCGGATCGACGCGATCTTCGGGGTCGGCGCCCTGCTGATGATCGCCTCCGGGCTGCTCGCCTACCGTCCGATGGCCCGGCACGCCGCGGCCGCCCCGGCGGACGCCGCCACCCCCGGCGGCGGGCCCGGCGCGTCGGAGCACGGCGGGGACGGGGCGGAGGCGACGGGGGATCCGGACCGGGCGGCGTCGGGGGGCGGAGCGGCCCCGGTGGCCGACCGGTCGGCCGGCGCCTAGCGGCGCCGGGCGCGCGTCAGGTGCGCTCCCACGGCGCCGGCACCGGCAGGTGGTACGCGAGCAGGTCGCGCAAAGCCGTCTGCCGGGGGTCGTCGGCCGACCCGTCCGGATCCGTGCCCGGCAGCCGGCCGACCACGTCGTACCGTCCGGTGGCGACGAACCGCGACAGGGCCTCCGGCAGGTCCGGCCGGCCGGGGTCGAGGTCGACGCTGCGGATCCGGCCGGCCACTGCCTGCCCGGTGGCGAAGGCGTAGTACGGGTACAGCGAGGTGAGCACCGACACGTCCCGCGGTCCGGGGAACTTCTGGCGCGCGGTGGTGGTGATCTCACGCCGGTAACGCCGCTCCATCTCGGCGAGCACGTCCCGCCGCAGCGCGTACGGGGCGCGCCGGACGGTGGCCGCCACGTGCCACCCGAAGTCGCGCCGGACCAGCCGGCGACCGTGCTTGCCGGCCACGGACGTCGGCGGATCCTCCGTGGGGTCGGGCGGGCCGGCCGGCACCTTGTAGCGCGACGGGAAGAAGTGCGCCAGTCCGTTCGGCTCGAAGAACAGGGTCGGGGCGACCGGCCGGGCCAGCACCACGTCGGCGTCGAGATACAGGAAGTGGTCGGCGAGACCCTCGATGTGGTGCAGCTGGGTCTGGACCGCGTGCCGGTTGAACACCGGCAGCACCGACGGGTCGGCGAAGATCTCCTTGTGGGACACCACCTCGACCCGGCCCCCGGTGGCGTCCAGCCAGGAGGGCACCTGGTCGTCGGTGACCAGCCAGATCCGGCGTACCCAGGGGGCGTACCACCAGATCGAGCGCAGTGACCACCTCAGGTCGCCGCGGTCGGACAGGTACGCGTCGTCGTCCGGCCCGGGCAGCCGCAGGCCGCCGGCCGCCCGCAGGGCGGCGTCCCGCCGCTCCTGCCACGCCGGGTCGGTGGTGTCCACCCAGGTGCAGACCACGTCGATCGGGAACGGGACGGCGTCGGGCAGCCGCCCGGCGAACTCCACCCGGGTGGACAGCTCGACGCCGCGCCGACCAGGCTCGACCAGCCAGCTGAAGTCGCTCTCCGGCAGCGTCACCCACTCACCGTCGACCGGGACGGCGTCGACCGCCCGGTTGGGCCGGGGCGCCACCAGGTGACCGTCGACCCGGGGCCAGAACTCCACGTCGCACCCGTACTCCGGGCCGAGCGCCGTCGAGTCGGGCGCACCCACCAGGTACCGGGTCACCCGGACCACGTCGGCACCGGTCAGGGAGGACCACGCCCCACGGTCCCACGCCGGTCGGGGCGGCGCGACCCGGTCGTCGGTCACCGCGGAGACGTACCACGCCCGGTTCTCGGCGTGGCGGCGCAGCGCGGCCAGCACCGCCGGTCGGTCGTCGGCCGGAACCGCGACCGCGCTGGCGAGCTGGTCGGTGCCGCGTACCCAGAAGTGCTCGACCCCGGCTCCGGAGAGGACCTCCCGGACCTCGCGGGCCACCATCCGGCGGGCCAGGGCCGGGCGTGCCCGGTCGCACACGGTGGCCACCACGGAGCCGTGGCGGGTCGAGGCGACGGTCAGGTCGGGTTGGGACAGTGCTTGCGTCCGCAGCCGCTCGACCAGGCCGGCGGACGACGGGTCGGTACGCGGCCCGCCCCGGATCCCCGACCACCGCAGCAGCCTCGACCACAGCCCGGTCCGGGTGTCGTCGCGGTCGTGCATGCCGTCGCCCCCCTGCCGCCGGTCCTGCCCCGGGCCGGGCCCGGTGTCCTCGACCGGGAAACGAGCGACGGGTGGCGTCGGACGTGACCTTCCGGTGAAACATGCCAATTCGTCCGTTGTGGGGGCCCGAGGTGGACGATCGGGCGGTCTACCAGGTGCGGCGGGCGTCCACGGTCAACGGTCGGCTGGCCGGGTCGACCGGTGACGGCAGGCACCCCGCGCCGCCGAGGTACCGGTGGATCGCCGCGGCCGCCGCCCGCCCCTCGGCCACCGCCCACACGATGAGCGAGGCCCCGCGGTGCGCGTCACCGGCCACGAACACCCCCTCGGCCGCGGTCTGCCAGTCGGGCCCGCAGTCGAGCGTGCCGCGCCCGTTGCGGGACAGCCCGAGCTGCTCCAGCAGCGGCCCGGGCTCGGTGCCGTCGAACCCGATCGCCAGCAGCACCAGGTCGGCCGGCAGCTCCCGCCGGGTGCCGGGCCGCTCGGTGACGATCCGTCGGCCGTCCCGGCGCTCGACGTCCACCTCGGCCACCCGGACCGCGCGGACCCGGTCGGTGCCGACGATCTCCAGCACCCCCACCGAGAACTCGCGGCGGCCGCCCTCCTCGTGGGCCGGGTACTCGCGCAGCACCCACGGCCAGGTCGGCCACGGATCACGTTCCGGGTCACGCTCGCGCGGCGGCATCGGGTACATGTCCAGCTGGGTGACGGACGCCGCGCCCTGGCGGTGGGCCACCCCCAGGCAGTCGGCCGCGGTGTCGCCTCCGCCGACGATGACCACGTGCTTTCCGGCGGCGTCCACCGGCGCGGCCGCCTGTCGCCCGGCGACCACCCGGTTGGCACCGACCAGGTGCTCCATGGCCAGGTGCACACCGGGCAGCCGGCGCCCGGGCAGGTCCGGCACGTCCCGGCCCAGCAGCGCACCGGTGGCGAGCAGCACCGCGTCGTACCCGGCACGCAGCGTCGCCGCGTCCACGTCCACGCCGACCTCGACGCCGGTGCGGAACACCACGCCCTCGGCCGCAAGCTGCGCCAACCGCCGGTCGATGTACTGCTTCTCCAGCTTGAAGTCGGGGATGCCGTAGCGCAGCAGGCCGCCGGGCGCGTCGTCCCGCTCGTACACGGTCACCGCGTGGCCGGCCCGCACCAGCTGCTGGGCGGCGGCGAGGCCCGCCGGTCCGGAGCCCACCACCGCCACCCGGCGGCCGGTCGGCCGCGGCGCGCGGTGCGGCACCACCCACCCTTCGGCGAACGCCCGCTCGGCGATCTCCTTCTCCACCAGCTTGATCGTCACCGGCTGGTCGGCCAGACCGAGGACGCACGCGGCCTCGCACGGCGCCGGGCACAGCCGGCCGGTGAACTCCGGGAAGTTGTTGGTGGCGTGCAGCGCCTCCGCGGCCGCCTGCCAGGCGTCGGTGCGTACCAGGTCGTTCCAGTCGGGGATCCGGTTGCCCAGTGGACAGCCGGCGGTGTCGCTGTTGCAGAACGGCACCCCGCAGTCCATGCACCGGGTCGCCTGTTCGCGTACCAGCGCGGGGTCGGCCGACCGCTCCACCTCCCGCCAGTCGGACAGCCGCACCGGCACCGGGCGGCGGGGCGGCGTCCGGCGGGTGTGGCGCAGGAATCCACGCGGGTCAGGCACGGGTCACCTCCCGGTCCTGGTGGGGCGGCAGCGGATTCGGGACCGGTGCGGTGGTCCGCCGGTCGCCGGTGACGAGCTCCATCACCGCCGCGTCCACGTCCCGCCCGTCGGCCTCGGCGGCCCGCATCGCCTCCCGGATCCGGCGCCACATCCGCGGCACCACCGCGGTGAACTCGGCGGCGGCGGCCGGCCAGTCGGCCAGCAGCCGGGCGGCGACCGCCGACCCGGTCTCCTCGGCGTGCCGCGCCAGCAGCCGCCGCACCTCCTCCCGCTGCTCGGGGGTGAGCGGGGAGAGCTCCAGCTGGTCGCGCTCCAGCTGCTCGGGGTTGACCCGGCTGCGGTCGTCCAGCCGCCACACGTAGGCCACCCCGCCGGAC